>JAGGNB010000050.1 GCA_017886375.1 Octadecabacter sp. | reverse complement strand
CCGCCCAAACGCGACAGGCGCTTCGCTTCCCACCCCTCGGTTCGGGCGCGACCAAGCCAGTTAAGTCAGCGCCAAGATCAACCGCCCCTTGGGCTACGCCCGTTCCATCCTCAAAAGGTCCACTGGACCTTTTGCCGTGCCAGCGGCACGAACTGGATAGAACACCTTGACCCAAATCAAAGCCACACCCCCCTTATCATGCAAAACTCCCTAGCAGCGGCCTTACGCCGCAGACCTTGCCCTGAAAGGAACCTCCAATGCTTCGCCTTGCTTCCATCCTCTATTCCATCGTCGCTACCACCTTGTCGGGCAGCTTCATCATCGCGGCGCTGGTCACGGGGTACGATACGTTGACCCCGATCCTTGTCGCGGCGGGACTTGGCGCGATCGTCGCATTTCCGGCGAGCTATTTTGTCACCAAGGCGATCATGGCGAACTCCTGAGCCAACGCCGCCGTTTCGCGCGATTATCCGGCGTCACGCCCAACTCGCCGCCCTCAACAGGCTCCAGCCCGCCAGCCGCCAAAATCCGGCGCTCCTCGGCGCGGGTCAGTTGCAGCGTGCGCACCTGCAGCGCCGCCTCTTTGGGCGTCACCATCTTGCCGCGAAGACCCTGAACCAGACGCGCGAACGGCGCGCCGACGATGTGGGAATTCTTGTTCAGCGGGTGCTTGATCATGCCGCGATCTTCCTCGTCCTCGATCTGCCAAATGCGCTGCAAATTCGCCATGCTCACCACCGCCGCGACGGGGGTGCCGTGGCGGGTCATCACGATGCATTCGTTGGGGTCCTGAACGCGGGTGACAACCTCACCCAATCGCTGGCGCGCGGCGCTGACTGTTAACTGCATATTCATCTCCTGGGGTGTAAAAATTTTGTACAAACCGTGCAAAGCACCCGTAGAGTTTTGTACAAAACCGTTAAAACACTCCAAAGCATGCGTTCGGTGCGACGGAACCTGCGTGCTGGCCCGTACAACCCTCATGACCCAACATGAGGACCGCGCGATGCATTACTTACCCCACATCTTTCTGATCTGCGCTGGCGGCGCATCGTTGATGGTTTTTGTAACGTCATCAATGTTTTAGCTGCGAATTAGCCGAAAAACGCCCGCAAGGTCGCTTCAAACTCGCGCGGTTTTTGTGCGTGCAGCCAGTGGCCCGCATCCGGTATCTTCGCGAACCGTGCATTGGGAAATAAGTCCTTGATAACAGGGCGGTATTCGGGCGTGACATAGTCGCTGTCGCCGCCAGACAGGAACAATGTCGGGCCGTCAAATGATCCGGAAACCTCAGGAAATCCGATGATCTTTGGCATTTCAGCCGCAAGAACGTCGAGGTTCAGAAGCCACTTTTTCTCTTTTACATCAAGGGATTGCAGCAGAAAATCACGGACCTCCGGGTCGAGGTTTTCGCCTGCCTGTGAGCGCCGCTCAACCCCGCTCAAATCCACGGCGCGCATCGCATCGATGTGCTGGGTTTGGCTGTGCGAATAGGCGACGGGTGCGATGTCTGCGATGACTAACTTACTGATAAGATGTGGGTATTTCAGCGCCATCACCATGGCAGCCTTACCCCCCATCGAATGCCCGACAACAAACGTTGGGCCATCCAAAAGGTCTGCCAGATCATCAGCCATGTCGTCATAACTTTGCGTGTCAAACCAAGGGCTTGCGCCGTGATTTCGCATATCAGGACAGATGACATGGAACTGATCAGACAGCCGTTTAGCAATCACGCCCCAGTTGCGACCGGACCCGAAAAGTCCGTGCGCGATCAATATTTTAGGCAGCGACGGGTCGCCGTGAGTGAGGACATTCAGCATCGCTTTTGACTAGACCGAAAAGCTGCGAATTGAAAGGGCGCAGCGTGCACGCTAAGGCTGTGTTCATGACTGGGGATCACGCCAATAAATACGCCGATGAGGTGCGACGCCTGATCGAGCAACGCTTAAAAATTAAGGGCCCAACGCTTGAAAAGGCGCTTGCGCGCGCCGGGCGATTGCTGCCGCAATGGGCGCATCGTGAGGGGCGCTATTTGGCGCAGGCCAGCCAGATGATGGATCACCCCAAGCTGCGGACAATGGTCGATCAAAGCAAGTTTGAAAAGGCGCACAAGGCGTTGATAAGTCACCTGAAAACCATCGATCCGGTTGAGCGGCGCAAGACCCGCATCCTCGGCGTTCTGGGGGTCATCAGTTTCAATCTGATCCTTGTCGTGGCGGCGTTGCTGATCTTTTTGGTGTGGCGCGGCTATCTTTGATATTTAGCGGTTCGCGGATCACCAAAGTCACTGTCACGAAGGCCACGTAAAGCAGCAAATACCAACTGCCGAGTTTGCTGATTGATGTCATCTCAAACGTGCGCGATCCGGCGTAAACCCAAGTGCCGGTCAGGGTGCCGACGTTCTCTGCGATCCACAAAAAGAAGCTTGCGAAGAGTGCTGCGAGGGGGAGGGGCAGGGCGTAGGCGCGGCCAAGGGTGAACACAACACGGGTGCGCCAGAACACAATCACGGTGGCTGCGAAAAGCGCCAAGCGGATGTCGGGCAAAAAATGATGTGAAAAGAAGTTCAAATAGATCGAGACAGCCAATACGGTGGTGATCCAAAAAGGCGGGTAGGGCGCAAAACGCATGTCGAAGATTCTGATGACCCGCGCGATGTAGCTGCCGACGGATGCATACATAAACCCGCTGAAAAGTGGCACGTTGACCACCATAAAAAATGCGTCTTCCGGGTAGGCCCATGATCCGGCGTTGACCTTGAAAATTTCCATGGCGGTTCCGGTGAGGTGAAACAGTCCGATGACTTTGGCCTCTTGCCAAGTCTCAAGCCTAAACAACAACATAGCAGCTTGGGTTAAGACGGCGAAGGCAAACAGGGCGTCATATCTGGCGATTGGCCAGTTGTCGGCCCAGATAGCATTTGTGCAAATGACCGCCAACAACAGAAGCCCGCCAAACAGACAGGCCCAAAGGTGCTTTAGCGTGAAAACAGCGACCTCTGCCAGCGGGGCAGGAAGCTTGGCGCGCAAGGGGCGCCCCACAGTTGTGTCAAAGGATCGAGGTTGCTGCATGGCGCTAGAAAAGCGAAAGCCGCCATGGATGTCCACGCTCTGTTTGCGTAGATCCCACAGCGGCGTTCATGTCGGCGTCGCGTTTGTTCAATGGATCAAAGGTTTGGATAAATCGGGAAGGCGTCGCAGAGTGCTTCAACTTCCGTTCTCACCTTGGCCTCGACATCTGCATTGCCGTCCGCGCCGTTCGCGGCCAACCCGTCAACCACTTCGACGATCCAATCTGCGACCTGGCGGAATTCGACTTCGGTGAACCCGCGCGTCGTGCCTGCGGGCGAACCCAAACGCACGCCAGATGTCACCATCGGCTTTTCAGGATCGAACGGGATGCCGTTTTTGTTGCAGGTAATATGGGCGCGTTCGAGTGCTGCTTCGGTGTCATTGCCTTTGACGCCCTTGGGCCGCAGATCGACCAGCATCAAGTGGCTGTCTGTGCCGCCTGTGACGATGTCCAAACCGCCTTTGATCAGCTGATCTGCCAGTGCTTGTGCATTCTTGACGACTTGTTCTTGGTAGGCCTTGAATTCAGGGCGCAATGCCTCTCCGAACGCCACAGCCTTGCCCGCGATGACGTGCATCAGGGGCCCGCCTTGGATGCCGGGGAAGATCGCAGAGTTGAATTTCTTCGCCAGCGCTTCGTCGTTCGTGCAAATCATGCCACCGCGTGGTCCGCGCAGGGTTTTGTGCGTTGTGGTGGTGGCAACGTGGGCGTGCGGAAATGGCGATGGGTACAGGCCCGTCGCAACCAGACCCGCGAAATGCGCCATGTCGACGAGCAGGTAGGCACCAACGCTGTCCGCAATTTCGCGCATACGTTTAAAATCAATGATGCGCGGGATAGCGGACCCGCCAGCGATGATCAGCTTTGGTTGATGCTCGGTCGCCAATTCCTGCACTTGGTCGTAATCCAGCAGACTATCTTGCTTGCGCACACCGTATTGGATGGCGTTGTAAATCTTGCCCGATTGGTTCGGTTTTGCGCCATGCGTCAGGTGACCGCCCGCGTCCAAGGACATGCCTAAAATGGTATCACCGGGTTTTATCAGCGCCTGATACACACCTTGATTGGCTTGACTGCCAGAGTTCGGTTGAACGTTCACAAAGTCGCAACCGAAAAGCTGCTTTGCGCGATCAATTGCCAAATTTTCAGCGACATCAACGTGTTGGCATCCACCGTAGTAGCGACGCCCGGGATAGCCTTCGGCGTATTTGTTGGTCATCACGCTGCCTTGCGCTTCCATCACGGCGGCGGAGACTATGTTTTCTGATGCGATCAGTTCGATCTCTTTGCGCTGACGGCCCAGTTCCGCACCAATCGCAGCAGCGATTTCGGGATCACGGGTCGAGAGGCTTTCTGTGAAGAAGCCAGTGTCATTGGTACGTGCATTCATGGCAGTGTTCCTTTGGCGCAGTTGTTGGGGCGGTTCATAAACCTTCGCCTCGTGGCTTATAACCCCAAACTTTTCATATTCATTATCTCGGTTCCGACAATCTTGCCCCGATGTGCGACTTGCGTTTTCGCAGAGCGCAGGGGACAACTGCTGTGAAACTTGAAAGAATGTTAATGCCTGTGGATTCAACCTCGAAAACCAAAATTGCTTTTGTGGCCAGCGATGCACCGATTGCGCAGGCTGCAAAGGCGGCTTTGACGTTGCAATATGGCGGCGTTGCAGTTGAAAACGCTGATATTATTGTGGCCTTGGGCGGTGACGGGTTCATGCTGGAAACCCTGCACGGCACCCAAGACTTGCCCGCGCCCGTGTATGGAATGAACCGTGGTACGGTTGGTTTTTTGATGAACAATTATTCAGCCCAAGGGCTGCGGGACCGTTTGGCAAAAGCCCAAGAAGAGGTCATGAACCCGCTGCACATGACCGCCACCTGCGTCAACGGAACGCAGCACAACGCACTGGCGATCAACGAAGTGTCGCTGCTGCGCGCCGGTCCACAGGCTGCAAAGTTGCGCATCCACGTGGATGGCAAGCTGCGGATGGACGAACTGGTGTGCGATGGTGCGCTTTTGGCGACGCCTGCAGGGTCCACCGCGTATAACTATTCCGCCCACGGTCCCATCCTGCCAATCGGGTCGGACGTTCTGGCACTGACCGCAGTGGCCGCATTCCGGCCCCGTCGCTGGCGCGGAGCGCTGCTGCCAAAATCGGCGCGTGTGACGTTTGATGTGACGAACGCGGCGAAGCGCCCCGTCAACGTCGACGCGGACGGGGTGTCCGTGAAGGACGTCAAACAAGTCGTCGTGTGGTCGGCGCCGGAAATCACACACCGCATCCTGTTCGACCCCGGTCACGGACTAGAAGAACGGTTGATCCAAGAACAATTCGCCTGAGGGTCGGGGTGCGCAGTCGGCTCGCCTTACACCTTCAAGAGCTCGGTCAAAGACAAGATATTGCCATCGGGGTCCTTGAACCATGCAATTTTGTGACCAACGGGCGTCGTCCAGACGCCCGACGCGGTTTGGCTGAGATGGTCAAATGATAAGAACACCGCACCCCTAGACGCCAACTGCGCGATCTGTGCTTCGATATCATCGACCTGCCAGCCATGCACGGTATGAGATACAACGGGGAGGTCTTGGACGATCTGAACGCGCAGCATGGTTTCGCCATCCCGAAAGACCAAAGCGTGAGGAGATTGTTCAAGAAGGGTGAGACCCAACACATCACCATAAAAGCCACGTGCAGCGTCGGGCTTTGTGGTCGCCAAAAAGGATATCGGCCGGCGCTGCAAGGTCATATGATGTTTACTCCTTCGCATACCCAAGCGGTCTCAACGCCTCACGGATTTCATCCAAGATCGCTGGGTCATCAATGGTCGCAGGCATTTTGAAGTCCGCACCATCGGCGATTTTTACCATTGTGGCGCGCAGGATTTTGCCGGATCGGGTTTTTGGCAGCCGGTCCACCACGGTGCACAGTTTGAACGCAGCGACAGGTCCGATCTTGTCGCGCACGAGTTTCACGCAGCCGCGTACGACGTCTTCGTGTGACGTTTCGGTGCCTTTGTTCAGGCAGACAAACCCAACGGGCAACTGCCCCTTCAATTGATCCGTCACGCCAATCACCGCGCATTCTGCCACGTCCGGATGCGCCGCAAGCACTTCTTCCATGCCACCCGTCGAAAGCCTGTGACCAGCGACGTTAATCACGTCGTCCGTGCGTGCCATGATATAAAGGTAGCCGTCTTCGTCAATCATGCCCGCGTCACCGGTTTCATAATACCCTGGAAAGGTGTGCAGGTAGCTTTTCACAAACCGGTCTTCGGCGTTCCACAACGTCGGTAAGGTGCCTGGTGGTAGCGGCAGTTTCACCGCAATCGCGCCCAGTTCACCTGTCGGCAATTGGTGCCCGCCGTCATCCAGAATATGAACATTATACCCGGGCATCGCCACAGTCGGTGAACCCAGCTTGACGGGCATCGGTTCGATCCCCACAGGGTTGCCCGCGATGGTGTAGCCGGTTTCCGTCTGCCACCAATGGTCGTAAACTGGCTTGCCCAGCTTGTCCTGCATCCATTCTATCGTGTCTGGATCGGCCCGTTCCCCCGCAAGGTAGATCTGATCAAGGTGGGATAGATCATAATCCTTGATCAATTCGCCCTTTGGGTCTTCGCGTTTCACGGCACGAAAGGCTGTTGGCGCAGTAAAAAAGGACTTGACCTTGTGCTGCTCGATCACCCGCCAGAAAGTGCCCGCGTCCGGCGTGCCGACGGGCTTTCCTTCGAACACCACGGTGGTGTTGCCGTGGATCAGCGGCCCGTAACAGATGTAGCTGTGGCCCACGACCCAGCCAACATCGGACGCGGCCCAGAACACATCACCGGGGTCCACGTTATAGATATTTTTCATCGTCCAATGCAGCGCCACAAGATGGCCCGCCGTGGGGCGTACAACCCCTTTGGGCGCGCCCGTCGTGCCGGAGGTATAGAGAATATAGGCTGGATGCGTGCCTTCAACCGGAACGCAATCAGCAGGTTCGACGCCGTTCTGAAAGTCGTTCCAATCGACGTCACGGCCCTCAATCAGCTCTGCAACCTCTTGTTCACGTTGATAAACCACACAGAATTCAGGTTTATGTGTCGCGAGATCAATGGCACCGTCCAGCAGCGGTTTGTAATGGATGACGCGGCCCGGTTCCAACCCGCAAGACGCCGCGATGATGGCTTTGGGCGTGGCATCGTCAATCCGCACGGCCAGTTCATTGGCGGCAAACCCGCCGAACACAACCGAATGGATCGCACCAAGTCGCGCGCAGGCCAGCATCGCCTCAAGCGCTTCTGGTACCATCGGCATATAGATGATGACGCGGTCGCCCTTGGTGATGCCTTTGGCCTTGAGCGCACCGGCAAGGGACGCCACGCGGGTCAGTAGATCGGCGTAGGTAATTTCGCTGATCGTGTCGGTCATCGGGCTGTCGTAGATGATTGCCACCTGATCGCCGCGCCCCGCCGCAACATGGCGGTCCAGAGCGTTGAAACACGTGTTCACCCGCGCATCGCGGTACCATTCATAAAGCGGCGCTTTATCGTCAAACAGGGCTTTGGACGGGGGCGTGTCCCAGTCAATCGCGTCGGCTGCTTTCATCCAGAAGCCTTCTGGATCGTCTTGCCAGCTTTTGTATACGTCGCGGTATGCCATGGTATTCTCCCTGTGTTGACCTAGGGATAGGCCTTGCAGGGCGCAGGGGGCAAGGCTGTTAGCGCACGCGGGGCAGAGTTTGCAAAATGATGCGGGTTTGGATTGCAAATATTTGCAAAGCTGGTGGTTGTTGGCCTGTATTGCGAAGCCCATAACGCGTATCTGCAAATCTGCAAACTATGTGAGGTTTATTCCAAGCGAATCCCAATCTTTCTACCGGTCTAAGTCCGCTGCAACATAATGTTGCGCCACGTGTCGACGGAAGATTATATTTAGGCTGATACTGGCCGATCTGGGTAATTTTATTAATTATTTTGTTGAAAAGCTTAGGGCAACGGATCACATCTAGCACACGGGACGACATTCCGCCGCCTCCGACATCTAGGACGTGAAATGATGGATAAGAACAGCAAACCAAATAAAGATAAGAAAGCAAAACCGGTTCAAGCCGCCGTGACCCCGGCGCCGCATAAGCCTGCGGGCAAATAGCAGGCGTCGACGTTAGCTTAAACGAACTTTGGTCGTTCGGAAAAGGGGGTGTCGCGTGCGGCACCCCCTTTTTTCACCGCTCGCTATTCATAATCCTTGACCGGTGTGCCTGCGATTGCGGCCATGTTCAGCAATCCGCGCGGGGTGATTGACGGCGTCACGATATGGGCGCGGTTGCCCATGCCCATCAGGATCGGCCCAACCTCAAGCCCGCCTGCTTTCATCTTCAGGATATTGCGCACACCGCTGGCGGCGTCGGCATGACCAAAGATCAACACGTTGGCGGCCCCTTTCATCCGTCCACAGGGCAACAACCGCTCGCGCAGCTCGGGGTCGAGTGCGGCATCAACGTTCATTTCACCTTCATAGGTGAAATCGACCTTCTGCGCGTCCAGAATTTCCATCGCCTTGCGGATGCGGTTGCCCGTGTCGCAATCCAGATTGCCGAATTGGGACTGCGCACAGAACGCAATGTTCGGCTTGAGACCGAAGCGTTTCACATGCCGTGCCGCACCTATTGCGGTCTGCGCGATTTGTTCTGGCGTCGGTTCGGATCGCACATGCGTGTCGGCGATGAACAACGGCCCATCTTCGAGGATCATCATGCTAAGCGCGCCTTGGACCTTGTGGTCTTTGCCCAAAATTTGTTCGATATATTTCAGGTGCCAGCGGAATTGCCCGAACGTGCCGCAGATCATGCTGTCGGCCTCACCGCGGTGAACCATGACAGCGCCAATGGCAGTTGTGTTGGTGCGCATGACTGCTTTGGCCAGATCAGGCGTGACGCCATTTCGTGACATAAGTGTGTGATATGATTCCCAATAATCGCGGTAGCGCGGGTCGTTTTCAGGGTTCACAATATCGAGGCTGTTGATGTCGATATCCAGACCCGCACGTTCAGCCCGCAGCGCGATCACGTCAGGGCGGCCAATCAGGATCGGGGTTTCTGTGGTTTCTTCAAGCACGGCTTGGGCGGCGCGCAGCACGCGTTCGTCTTCGCCTTCGGTGAACACGATGCGACGGGCGACCTTGGCGGCAGCCTCAAACACTGGCCGCATGAGCATG
Organism: Octadecabacter sp.; assembly: GCA_017886375.1. Lineage (GTDB taxonomy): Bacteria > Pseudomonadota > Alphaproteobacteria > Rhodobacterales > Rhodobacteraceae > Octadecabacter. Next base: position 11,754 of record JAGGNB010000050.1, on the reverse strand, counting down.
GCGGACTTGAACACCGATGCATCCAATCCGGCCTTATAGGACGGCAGATCGACCTGTTTGGTCGCCACACCAGTTTCCATTGCAGCCTTGGCGACGGCAGACGCTACAACCCCCATCAAACGCGGATCGAACGGTTTGGGGATCAGATAGTCGACACCGAACGTCATCTGTTCGCCCTGATAGGCGGCGGCGGCTTCGGCGGATGTGGTGGCGCGGGCCAAGGCGGCGATACCTTCGACGCAGCCGATCTTCATGGCGTCATTGATTTCAGTTGCACCAACGTCCAGCGCCCCGCGAAAGATAAACGGGAAACACAGCACGTTGTTCACTTGGTTCGGAAAATCACTGCGCCCCGTCGCCATGATCGCATCAGGCGCGACCGCACGCGCATCTTCGGGAGAGATTTCGGGGTTCGGGTTTGCCAGTGCAAAAATGATCGGCGCCTTGGTCATCCGCGCAACCATGTCTGGCTTCAGCACGCCGGGACCGGACAGACCGAGGAACATATCTGCCCCGTCGATCACATCACCCAACGTCGCGGCTGTTTTGCCTTGGGCAAATTCAGCCTTTTGCGGCGTCATATCCTTTTCGCGGCCAGCGTAAACCAGACCTTCGATGTCACATAACCAGACGTTTTCTCGTTTTACGCCTAGTTTCAGCAGCATGTTCAGACAGGCAATGCCTGCAGCCCCGCCGCCGGTACTGACGATCTTGATATCCTCAAACTTCTTGCCAGACACCGCCATCGCGTTGGTCGCTGCAGCGCCCACAACAATGGCCGTCCCGTGCTGATCGTCATGAAAAACGGGGATATTCATCCGCTCACGGCAGATTTTTTCAACTATAAAACAGTCTGGTGCTTTGATGTCTTCAAGGTTGATCGCACCGAAAGTCGGTTCCAGCGCGCAGACAATATCGGCTAGCTTCTCAGGGTCGGGTTCGTTCAATTCGATATCAAAGCAGTCGATATTGGCGAATTTCTTGAACAGGACCGCCTTTCCTTCCATGACCGGCTTTGACGCCAGTGGGCCAATATTTCCAAGCCCCAGAACTGCCGAGCCGTTGGTCACGACTGCGACCAGATTGCCCCGTGCGGTGTATTCCAGCGCTGCCGCGGGATTGTTTTTGATTTCAAGACAGGCTTCCGCGACGCCGGGTGAATAGGCCCGCGCCAAATCGCGCCCGTTTGCCATCGGCTTGGTCGCGCGGATCTCAAGCTTGCCCGGTTTGGGGTAGCGGTGGTAATCCAGCGCCGCCTGTCGCAAAGTTTCTTTCTTCTGCGCGTCGATCGCGGACGTGTCGATCGGGGTCTTTGGGGGCGTCTCGGACATTGGGTCACCAGTCTTTCAAAGGGTCAAATCGTGGGCACAGAAAATATAGTTTAATATTAAACTATCTAGGTGCCGCTAGGAAAGCGATATGTCAGCTATAGGGACAAGATGCACTCACTTGCAAATCCGAAAGCTGACACGCAGATTGGCGCGATGACAGATATCTCAGAAATTCGCGCAGAAGTATGCCTGCCCAGCACGGCGTTGACCGCTGATATTGGTTTTTTCACCAAGACCTTACGGATGCGGATGGACTCTATTTATCCTGCTGATGACCCCACTGTGGCGGTGTTTTCCGGCCATGGTTTGCGGGTGCGGCTGGATCAAAACCAGATCGGCGGGGCAGGCCATTTACGAATTTTGACCGATGATGCGGGGTTTGCGGATGCCCGCCAGTTGACAGCGCCGGGGGGAACGACGGTCGAGATCGACGCACTAAACCCGCCGCTGCATATGCCGATCACCGATCACGCCTTCGTTGTGCGCCGTCTGGCCGATCAAGCCCCATGGGTTATTGGCCGCGCGGGTATGCACTACCGCGATCTGATCCCCAATCGACTTGGCGGATCAATCATCGCCAGCCACATTCGCATCCCCGACGGCGGCCCCGTGCCAGACATGGTGCACTACCACAAAGTCGGGTTTCAGCTGATCTATTGTTACCGTGGCTGGGTCGATGTTTTGTACGAAGATCAAGGCGGCCCGATCCGTCTGCACGCGGGCGATTGTTTTATCCAGCCACCCGAAATCCGCCACCGTGTTCTAGAAGCGTCAAGCGGGATTGAGGTGATAGAGATCGGCGTGCCCGCTGAACATGTCACTGAAATTGATCACGAAATGACGTTACCGACCCGTGATTTACGACCCGACCGTGAATGGCAGGGGCAAAAATTCGTGCACAATATCGGGGCTGACGCGCCTTGGCATCCGTTCCGGCTGCAAGGTTTTATCGCCCGTGATACGACCATCAATGATGCCACCAAATCTGTGGCTGGCGTGCAGGTTATCCGGCGCGGCACGGGCAATTCGCAATGGGCCAAACATGACGCAGACATCCATTTCACATTTGTGATGGAAGGCGCGATGACGCTTGAGGGGGAGGGCGAAGACCCCAACCGCCTTGCCATGGGTGATGCCTTTGTGATCCCGCCCGGCATGGCGACGCGCTACAGTGACCCAACAGACGATCTTGAACTGCTCGAAGTGACGCTGGCGGGAACGTTTCAGACCACTTTGGCTTGAACTTATGCGTCGCGCGGCCCAATCTGCCCAAAACAAAGGATCTGCCATGTCCCTGCTTGATGACGCGCGTGCCGTGCGCGAAAACGCCTATGCACCCTATTCGAAATTCGCCGTTGGTGCCGCGTTGAAAACTACACAAGGCACTGTGTTCAAAGGTATAAATGTCGAAAACGTGGCCTACCCAGAAGGCACCTGCGCTGAAGCAGGGGCAATCGCTGCCATGTGCGCCGCTGGGGAACGTGAGATCGCGGAAATTGCGGTCATCGCCGACGCGCCAGCCCCTGTGCCCCCCTGTGGCGGCTGTCGTCAGAAAATCGCCGAATTCGCTGGGCCCGATGTGGTTGTCACAATGTCCACGATGGATGGGACGATTTTGCAAATGACCGTGGCAGAGTTGCTACCGGGGCGATTTAGCGCTGATCATATGGCGAACACCTAATTCATGGATGCGCGCGCCATCATTGCCAAGATCCGGCGGGGCGAAGACCCCACCCCTGTCGAATTAGCGTGGTTTGCCAGCGGTTTGGCGACGCGTCAGGTATCGGATGCACAGGCTGGGGCGTTTGCCATGGCCGTCTGTCTGAACGGACTTAGCGATGAAGGCCGCGTGGCCTTGACCACGGGCATGCGCGACAGTGGTGATGTGATGAAGTGGGACTTGCCGGGTCCTGTATTGGACAAACATTCAACGGGCGGTGTCGGTGATCCGGTGTCCCTGATCCTCGCGCCTGCACTGGCGGCGTGCGATGTGTTTGTGCCGATGGTATCGGGCCGCGGGCTTGGTCATACGGGCGGCACGCTTGATAAGCTTGAGGCGATCCCAGGGCTCAGCACGGCGCAAAACACCGCAACTTTTCGCAAAATTACCCGTGAAATCGGTTGTGCAATCGTCAGCGCCACCAATTCCATCGCGCCCGCAGATAAGCGCTTGTATGCCGTGCGCGACGTTACAGCCACGGTTGAGAGTGTTGATTTGATCTGCGCGTCGATCCTGTCCAAGAAACTTGCGGCGGGTCTTGAGGGTTTGGTGCTTGACGTCAAAGCAGGCAGCGGCGCGTTTATGAAGACCCCCGCAGAGGCCGCAAAGCTGGCGCGCGCGCTGACGTCCACGGCCAATGGCGCGGGCACGCCGACGGCCGCGTTCATCACAGATATGTCGCAACCGCTTGCGCCGTGTCTGGGCAATGGCGTCGAGGTCGCCGTCTGTCTTGAGGTTTTGTCAGGCAACCGCGCTGCCGCACCGCGGCTGCATGATCTGACAGTCGCGCTTTGCGCCCGCGTTCTCGCACTTGCGGGGCACGCCGAAGGCGAAGCCGAAGAACGCGTTAAGGCGGCCATTTCATCGGGTCATGCCATGGTGTGCTTTGCTGCCATGGTCCATGCGATGGGGGGCCCGCCCGACATTGCCGATGACTGGCACACACACCTGCCCAAGGCCCCCGTCATTGGCGATGTTCCTGCACCGACGGCCGGAACAATCGCTGCGATTGACGGTGAAGCACTGGGTTTGGTGGTGGTCCATCTGGGTGGTGGGCGGCTGGTCGAAAGTGACCGGATCGACCCACGCGTTGGCCTGACAGGTGTTTTGCCGCTTGGGACGAAGGTTGCGCGCGGTGACCCGATCGCGACCATTCACGCCGCCGATGAAGACAGCGCGCAAGCTGCAGCCCACGCGGTCCTGCGCGCGGTAACGATTGGTGGACCCGTTGAAATTCCGGACCTTATTATTGAACGGATCGATCCATGACACAGGCCACCCGAAATCGCGCGTTTCTTATTGTGATTGACAGTGTCGGCATTGGCGGCGCACCTGATGCTGCCGATTTTTTCAACGGCGACACGCCGGATACCGGGTCAAACACGCTCGGTCATATTGCTCAGGCTTGCGCTGAGGGTCGCGCCGAAGAGGGGCGCACAGGGCCGCTGAACATCCCGACCCTCAACGCCATGGGCGCTGGCGCGGCGATGCAGCTTGCGACTGGTCTTGATCTCGGCTGGCCCGCACCGACAGGGGCTTACGGCGCCGCCACGCAAATCAGCCCCGGCAAAGACACGCCATCGGGCCATTGGGAATTGGCGGGCGTGCCTGTTCCATGGGATTGGACCACGTTCCCGAAAACCACGCCGGCGTTTCCCGACGACATAACGGCACGTATTTGCGAGTTGGCTGGCACGGACGGCATCCTCGCCAATTGCCACGCGTCAGGGACGCAAGTGATCGAAGATTTCGGCGCGCAACATATCCGCACAGGCTGGCCGATTTGCTACACATCCGTCGACAGCGTGCTGCAAATTGCAGCCCATGAAGACCATTTCGGGCTAAAGCGGCTTTTGAAGTTGTGCGAAGACCTCGCGCCGATGCTGCACGACCGCAAAGTCGGACGCGTTATCGCGCGCCCGTTTAGGGGTGAAGACGGGACATTCCAACGCACGCTCAATCGCCATGATTATGCAATTGCCACCCCATCACCGACACTGTGTGACTGGGTTCATGATGCGGGACGATCCGTGCAAGCCATTGGTAAAATAGGTGATATATTTTCAATGCGCGGCATCGACGAGGTGCGCAAAGGGAGCGATGCGACCTTGATGGACCACTTGTCTGACTTGATAGATGATGCCCCAAGCGGTGGGTTTGTTTTTGCCAACTTTGTCGAATTCGACAGCCTTTATGGGCATCGCCGCGATGTCTCAGGCTATGCCCGCCACCTTGAATGGTTTGACGCGGCCTTGGGCGCGCTTTTGTCCAAACTGCGCGCGGGCGATCTGTTGTGTGTCACGGCCGACCATGGCAATGACCCGACATGGATTGGCACTGATCATACCCGCGAACGGGTGCCGATTTTGATTTATGGGCCGGACCTTAACAGACAAGGCCCGCGCGATCTCGGTCATGTGGCGTTCGTTGACGTCGCGGCCTCAATCGCCGCGCATTTGGGCATCGTGCCCCGCGGACAAGGAAAGAGCTTTCTATGACCTACAAATCCATGCCGAAAGTCGAGTTGCACACGCACCTTGAAGGCTGTGCCCCGCCGAGCTTTATCCGCGGATTGGCCAAGGAAAAATCAATCGATATCAGCGGTGTGTTCAACAAGGATGGCACCTACGCCTACCGTGATTTTGACCACTTTTTGCAAGTCTATGAGGCTGCCTGCACGACGTTGCAGGGCCCGCAAGATTTCTACCGATTGGTCAAGGCGGTCCTGCAAGAAAGCGCGGCGCACGGCGTTGTTTACCAAGAAACGTTCCTATCGCCTGATTTCTGCGGCGGCGGTGATCTGGCAGCATGGCGCGATTATTCGGCGGCAATGGAAACGGCGGCGGCTGAGGCAGAGGTCGAATTTGGCATCACGTTAAAAGGCATCGTCACTTGCATCCGCCATTTTGGTCCCGATGCGGCAAAGCCAACGGCGATTTGCGCTGCCGAGACTTTTGGTGGCTTCATCACCGGATTTGGCATGGCCGGCGGAGAGATGGTCGGTCGACCCAATGATTACGCCTATGCCTTTGATATGGCCCGCGAAGCTGGAATGCCTTTGACGTGTCATGCAGGCGAATGGGGCGGGGCGGACATGGTTGCGGACACGATCACGGATCTCAAGGTTCAGCGTATTGGCCACGGTGTGAATGCCATTCACGATCCTAAACTGGTGGCGCAGATCGCAGATAGCGACATCGTGCTTGAGGTGTGCCCGGGGTCCAACGTGTTCCTGAAGGCCACGGGTGATTGGGCTGATCACCCGATCCAAAAACTGCGCAACGCGGGCGTTAAGGTGACCGTATCGACAGATGATCCACCGTTCTTTGGCACGACTATGACCACTGAATTTGATATGCTGGCTGCGACGTTTGACTGGGACACCGATGATTTCAAAGCCCTTAATCAGACCGCGCTAGATGCCGCTTTCTGTGATGCCGCAACTCGCGCAAAAATAGCCAAACGACTGGAAACCCAATGACCAAACTGCCGCACCTGACCCATGTCACGCACCCGTTGGTGCAGCACAAACTGACGTTAATGCGCGACAAAACCACGCCCACAGCCGTTTTTCGCCAGCTTTTGCGTGAGATTTCACAGTTGCTCGCCTATGAGGTCACCCGGGAATTGCCGATGACCACCAAGACAATTGAAACCCCAATGGAGACGATGGACGCCCCGGTGCTTAAGGGGCGCAAGCTGGCGCTGATTTCAATTTTGCGGGCGGGCAACGGGTTGCTGGACGGTATGTTGGAACTGATCCCGTCGGCGCGTGTCGGTTTTGTGGGCCTGTATCGCGACGAAAAAACGCTGCAGCCCGTACAATACTATTTCAAGGTGCCCGAGGCGATGGACGAGCGCTTGGTCATCGCCGTTGACCCGATGCTGGCGACGGGGAATTCGTCTATTGCGGCGATTGATCTGCTGAAAAAATCCGGAGCAAAGGATATTCGGTTCTTGTGCTTGTTGGCGTCACCTGAGGGCATCTCTGCGATGAAAGCCGCCCACCCCGATGTGCCGATTGTGACAGCTTCAGTGGATAGCCACTTGAATGACAATGGATATATTGTTCCGGGACTAGGGGATGCGGGCGATCGAATGTTTGGCACTAAATAGGGGCAACAATCCCTTTACATATTAGGCATTGTTCGTCATCCTCACACAATATATTGTGGGGACAACTATGCTTATATTTGGTCAGCGTTCTGGATTTTTGTCGACAGTCGCAGTCGTTGCGGCCCTGATGTCTGGCGGTGCGTCCGCCCAGTCTCTGCGCAACTCAAGTGGGCCAGCGGAATTTCCGCCATCCTCGTTCACCGCAAATCAGTATGTAGACAGCCGTGGCTGCGTTTTTGTGCGGGCCGGTATCGGTGGTACGGTCAATTGGGTGCCAAGGGTCAACCGTAGTCGCGATCAGCTTTGTGGTTTCCAGCCGACGCAGGTTGCAGGGTCAACCGCGATTTCGCCAACAGCCAATGTCCCCAACCCTCTAGACACACCTGTGGCTGGCCTGACGCCCCGCCCCGCCGCAGCACCAGTGCCTGTTCCAGCACCTGTGCCTGTTGCAGCACCTGCGCCCGTTATCGCAGCCACGCCTGCGCCGCGGGTGAATATGGCGCCGAATTTGCCAACATCCACTGCAGGTGCAATCAATCCGCTTACAGGCCAACGCGTTGGAACACCTGCCGCGCCGCCCCCCGTTGTTGCGGCCACGCCATCACCGCGCATCATCACAACGCCAACCACCCAGCCGCGCGTTTTGACACGGGCGCAGGCTTGTGCGGGTTTGACGGGTGTTCAGCCGAACCTCATCGGCCAACGCACCGGCCAACCGATCAATTGCGGTGGCACCGTTGCCCCACAGATCGCGGCCGCAACACGTCCAAGTGTTCAAGCCCCGAGCGCGCTACCGCGCGTGTCACGCACGCAGGCCTGCGCTGATATCGACGCCACTGGACGCAGTTATGTCAGCGCTACGACGGGCCTGCCAATCCGGTGTGGCCCACAGACACAGCGCATCACACCGCGTACTGGTCCGTTTGCCGGGCTTCAGGCAGATCTGTTGCGGCCGCAGCGCCCCTATTCCAACCCGCTCGACGCGGCACCGGGGTCCATGGCGATGAACCCCGGCACAAACAACCGCCTGGCAACACCCTGTGGCGCTGGCGGCTTGAACAACACCAGCGGTTTTAGCATTCGGTGTGGCCCGCAGGCGCAATCGCCGTCCGGTTTGACGTCCCGCTTGGAAGTGCCCGCCGGTCCACCTGCAAATGGCTTGGTGACGCGCGCACGGACCTCCCCGTCAGGGCAGGGTTTCTTGGGCGACTTATTCAATCAGAATCCACCGCCATATTCCAATCCGGTGGCTGGTGACGCATTGCCAGCGCCAACCGTTCCAACCGGCTATACCCGCGTATGGGGTGATGGTCGTCTGAACACGCAACGCGGCATTCGCGTTAGCCCAGAAGCCCAAAGCCCGTCAGGTTTGAGCAACACAATCCGTTACGCAACAGCCGCGCGCGCGACGCCAGCGGTTCAACAGCCCCGCGTGGCGACCCGCACCGCGCCACAAGCCCAGCAGAGCGAGCAGATTAGCGGCCATCGTTACGTTCAAGTCGGCACCTTTGGCACCCGTGATCAGGCGCAGTCCATCGCACAATCGCTGCGCACACGCGGCCTGCCGATGCGGGTAGGTGTCTTTAATCAGAACGGCACTGAAATGCGTTTGGTGCTGGCCGGACCGTTCAGCAGCGACGCGCAATTGCAAAGTGCATTGGGCACCGCCCGTGGCGCAGGTTATTCGGGTGCGTTCACCCGTCGTTAAGACCTGAAACAACACACAGTTCTCCCGGGGAGGGACCCTGCTCAGGCGCGGGGTCTTTCCTCGTTTGGCATGATCGGGATGGGGTTAGGTACAGATCCCTTGCAGGCTGATCCATTCCGCATCGCTTAGAATTTCACGGATTGGTCTGCCTTGCATCGGATCAGCCTCGATGAGGCTAAGGGTCGTCTCACCGGTAACATCAACCGCGTAGGCGTAGGGCGTGCTGGGCAGTTGCGCGTTGGCAAACATGTCCAGTAAAATCGCGTCATCCGCACGCTGGGGCGGGTTTGCGAACAGCGTTTCGGCGTAGGTGCGCAGTGTTTCGGGCGCAATCTCGCCTTGGGTCAGCAATGTAAATGTCGTGCCGATGCCGGAGTCTTTCAGCAAAGCCGCAAGCGGGTCCTCAAGGCGCAATTGCGCGGCGGCGGCAATGATATGCCCGCCCACGACGGCTGGATCTTCTGTGTCTTCAATCAGATCGCGGTTCATCACGATCAAACCACCGGGCAGGTAGATCGCCGTGTCGGGGCCTGATGGCACCACGAAAACCTGCCCGCCCGCGTCAGGGCCAAGCGCGCTGGCATGCAAAGCTGCCAAAGCCTGTGTTCCCAACTGACTACGGCAAGTCTGGCCGGTAATGCGTTGTATGTGGCCGAGCAGCGTTGCCCCGATTTCCGCCCGTTTAACACCGGGCACGACGCTTTGCGCCTCGCGGATGAGGGCATCTGGCAGCCAGAACACCGCCAACCCAACAATCGCTGCGGTCGTGGTCAGCAACCCGAGATTGCGCAATCGCCCTGGCCTGTAGCGGCGGCGGTTGACGGTCTTTCGGATCTTTTCCATCGCGTCGATCATCAAGTCATCGCTGATTTCCAAAGTCTCGGTGCCATCAGACGCGGGGGTGAACAGCGCGGGACGTTCGCCGACGTTCATCCGTTCAACGGCCGGAAGCGACCAGTGGGCCAAGGGGCGTCCGACACTGTCCAAGATCACCAAGGTTGCATTGCCAAGCGACACCGTGACTTCACGGCGCTGATCATTTGGTGCTGCGCGCCAAAGGCCACCGCTTTCTAGACGGTCGAATTCTGTCAATGCTGTCATGTTCGGGCCTGCTCTGCCTCTTTTGCTTGGACCTAACTTAGCAAATTTTAGCGGCAATGACAGTCACTGTCTGTAGTCCACAAAAAAGGCCCCCCGCCGCAATGGGCAGGGGGCCTTTATATTGGTGTGACGCGACAGTTACATCATCGCGGCACGTTCAGAGCGCAAGCCTTGGAAGATGGCAAAACACATCACCAACAAGACGACCGTAAAGAACAGCCCTGTTGAGATCACCATCGCCTGCAGACTTTCAAGGCCGGCGGTTCCCGCTGCCCCCAAAAGAAGCACACCTGCAACCGCACCTTCAAAGATGCACCAGAAGATACGCTGGGACACAGGGGCGTCGACCTTGCCGCCTGCCGTGATCGTGTCGATCACCAACGATCCGGAATCCGATGATGTCACGAAGAACACGATGACCAGCACAACAGCCAGAACCGATGAGATCGACGAGAACGGTAGTTCACCCAACATCGCAAAGAGCGAGATTTCAGGCTTGTAAGCTGCCACGACGTTTTGGAAAACACCGCTTTCAGTCCCACTTGCGATGACTTGGCTGATGGCTGTGCCACCAAAAGTTGACATCCAGAACACGCAGACAAGGCTTGGGATCAACAAGACACAGGTGATGAATTCCCGAACCGTCCGGCCACGGCTAACGCGGGCGATAAACATGCCCACGAATGGTGACCAGCTGATCCACCATGCCCAATAGAACGTCGTCCAGCCATGCAAGAAGCCCGTGTCGACACGGCCCACAGGGTTGCTGAGCGGCACAATTTCTTGTGCATAGGCGAACAGCCCACCAAAGAAGTCGGTGAAAATCGCCAGCGTTGGCCCTGCAATCAGCACGAACACCAGCAGGATGCCCGCTAGTCCCATGTTGATCTCGGACAGCACTTTGACGCCACCGTCCAAGCCACGCATAACCGACACCAAAGCAATTGCTGTGATGAACGCGATGATCAGAACCAACAGAACGGAACTGTCCGCACTGGAATCCACGTTGCCCCACAAGAAGCCCAAGAAGTTACGGGTTCCTTCTGCGGCGTCACCTGATCCAAACACTTCCGTTAGACCTGATGCCACTTGCGTCGCACCAAAGCCCAGCGATGTGGCCAGACCGAACAGCGTCGCGAAGGCCGCAGTACAGTCGATAGCATGGCCCCACGGACCCCAGATGCGTTCGCCCAAGATCGGGTAGAACGCGGATCGCAGCGTAAGTGGCAGACCCTTGTTGTAGCTAAACAGCGCCAGCGCCAAAGCAACGATTGCATAGATGGCCCATGGGTGAAGACCCCAGTGGAAAATCGTCGCGGCCATGGCCATGCGACGCGCAGCTGCGACCTGTGCGGCATCCATGACAACACCGTCCACGATGCCGAGATCCCCGCCAAGCGGTTGATCGCCCCACGGTGTGGCAAAATAGTAGACGGGTTCAAGAACACCAAAGAACATCAGGCCGATGCCCATGCCTGCCGCGAACAACATCGCAAACCAAGCGAGGTAGCTGTAATCTGGTATAGCGTCCGTGCCGCCCAGTCTGACCTTGCCCCAAGGGGTCACGATCAACAGCAGTGCAAAAATCACAAACAGGTTGGCCGACATCAAGAAGAACCAGTCAAAGGTGCTTTTGATGTAGTTGCGAACGGCCAGAAAAACGTCTTTTGATTCAGTCGGAAAAAGCAGCGCAATCGCCACAAATAGAAGGATCAATCCCGCCGAAATCATGAAGACCGGATTGTGAATATCCAGTCTAACGCCTGCAATTGTCGTTT
>JAGGNB010000190.1 GCA_017886375.1 Octadecabacter sp. | reverse complement strand
ATTGTGTCCCGCATGCCCGCCACCGGATTTGAGCCGGACTTTCGCGGGGGCCAGATCTATTTCATCATGGAACACGACCACATCGGTGCTGTCGAGTTTGTAGAACCGAACCGCTTCGCCGACCGATTGACCGGACAGGTTCATGAATGTTTCCGGCTTTAGCAGCAGGACTTTGTCGCGACCGAGGCGCCCTTCGGTCAACTGACCCTGAAATTTGCTACGCCACGGCGCAAATCCATGATCCGCCGCGATCCGGTCAAGCGCCATAAACCCGATGTTATGTCGGTTTTGCGCGTATTTCGCGCCGGGATTTCCAAGGCCAACAAATAATTTCATGCGGCCTGTATATCGCCCAACGCGGGTCAGTCCAAGGGCGTGAATTTGCCTAAAATTGTTTTCAAGTCCAGCGCTTTTGGTAACGGGTTGTTGAGGGAATTTCTGCCACAACACCATTCGAACAAAGAGGTGTATTTTATGACAATTGTTACTCCGCCGGCGGCGGCATTTGTGCCGCGGATGGTTGCTGAGTGTGATGATGTGGTCATGAATTCGCTGGCGTTTGTGCGCGCCCATCTTGCGATGGATATCGCCTATGTGTCGGAATTTGTCGGCGACGAGATTGTGTTTCGTGCCGTCAGCGCACCTGGTTTTGAGGATAGCATTGCGGTTGGCGGAACCCGACCGCTGAAGTCCGGGTATTGTCACCACATTGTCGCCGGGCGATTGCCCGAACTTATCCCCGACACCGCCAACGAACCGCTGACACAGACCATTCCTGTGACCCACGACTTGCCGATCCGCAGTTATGTCAGCGTCCCGATACGGCGCACGGATGGTACTGTTTATGGGATGTTTTGCAGCCTTGGCAAAGCCCCGCGTCCCTCGCTGAACTCTCGTGATCTTGAAGTCGTGCGCGCCTTTGCCTCGCTTGCTGCGGATCAGGTGAATGCGCAGCTTAGTTTTGATGCCGCTGTGCAGCTAAAGAAAAGCGCGATTGAGGATATTTTGAAATTGCGGTCCTTTGAAATCGCACTGCAGCCGATCTTGCGTCTGCAAGATCAGGGCACCGCTGGATATGAGGCCTTGTGCCGGTTTTCGCCCGAGCCATACCGTGCGCCAAATCTTTGGTTTGATGATGCTGCCGAAGTTGGATTGCAAACCGCATTGGAAATTTTTGTGATCGAGGTTGCACTGGCGATTTTGCCGGAATTGCCAGCGTCATGTTATTTGGCGGTCAACACATCGCCTGCGACTTTGGCCACTGGCAAGTTGTCAAACATTATCGCTGCCGCGGGCGGGGATCGGGTTGTGGTTGAAATTACGGAACACGCGGCGGTCGAAGACCTCGACGTTTTGTTGATGGAAATTGACCGTCTGCGCGACCTTGGTGCGCGGATCGCGGTTGATGATGCGGGTGCCGGATATTCAGGCTTGCAACAGATAATTCGCCTACGCCCTGACGTGATTAAACTGGATATGTCTTTGACCCAAGATGTCGACAAGGACCTCGCGCGGCGTGCACTGGCGTCGGCGATGGTGCAATTTGCGCACGACACCAACGCACGGGTCGTGGCCGAAGGGATCGAGACCGAGGCGGAGATGCGGACACTGAAAAATATTGGTGTGGAACTCGGGCAGGGCTATCACCTTGGTCGTCCGGTGCTGGCCGCGCTGGTTTTGAAGTCTGTTCAGTCCGCATAGATGGCGCGGTGTTCATGTTGGTGCAGCCGTCGAATTTTAGCGGGCTTTGCGGGCCAAACAAAACTGTGGGCTAAACAACAAAGGGCGCGCCAACTGGCACGCCCTTCAAAAACCCAACGGATTGGATATTAGTCTTCTTTGGCTTCTGTCGCTGGGACGTCGTCCGCTTCGACAACATCTTCCTCGTTGTCGTCTTCGTCTTCGGCGGATGTCAGTGCAGCAGGTGCCTGAAGGTTCGCAATTACGAAGTCACGGTCGATTGTGGTTTTCGCGCCAGCTGGCAGCTTGATGGACGAGATCGTGATGGTGTCACCCAATTCCAGACCTGTCAGATCGACAGTCAGGATCTCAGGGATGTCGCCAGCCGTAACGATCAGTTCAACTTCGTTGCGCACAGGAATCAACACGCCGCCTTCTTTCAAAGCCGGGCAGTCTTCTTCGTTGATAAATTCAACGCCAATGAACAGGTTAATTTTTGTTGTGCGCTTAAGGCGCATGAAGTCGAGGTGCGTTGGCAGGTCTTTGACAATGTGGCGTTGAACGTTGCGGCAGATCACGCGGACGTCGTCGTGGCCTTCAACCTTGAGGTTGAACAGCGTGGACAGAAAACGGCCTGCTTTCAGCCGCTTAAGCAGCACGTTGAACGGCACGTTGATTGCGATGGGGTCTTCGCCGCCACCATAAACAACACCGGGGACGAGCCCGTCGCGGCGTGCTTGACGTGCCGCGCCTTTGCCTGTGTCGGTGCGAAGCATTGCTTCAAAATCTGGAACTTGGCCAGCCATTGGTCTTTCCTTTCAATTCGCGCGTCGCCCAACTCATACGGCGACCCACTTTTCCATGTCAGGAACCACATGACTATTCTTGGGGCTCCTCGTGAAGTCGCGCATATACGGCAGCTTCAGCCTTTTGGAAAGGGACATTAGACACCGCAGTGGTTTAGGCCCAACGCCCTGAAAAATCCTCAGGAACAAGGAGTATGTTTTTGTCCACGCTCTTGATGTCGCGGTGTCCACAAAACGCCATTGTCAGGTCTAGTTCACTGTGGATCACATCAAGCGCCTTCGTCACGCCAGCTTCGCCCATTGCGCCCAGACCGTTTACAAAGGCTCGGCCGATGTATGTCCCCTTTGCGCCCAGTGCCAAGGCTTTCAGCACGTCTTGGCCGGATCGGATTCCACTGTCAAAATGCACTTCGACACGATCCCCGACAGCATCAACAATCTGTTCCAGCATGCGAATAGACGACAGCGCCCCGTCCAGCTGCCGCCCGCCGTGGTTGGACACGATGATTGCATCTGCGCCCAGATCGGCCGCCTTTTTTGCGTCATCGACATCCAGAATGCCCTTCAAGATTACAGGGCCACCCCACATTTTCATCAATTGCGCGACGCGGTCCCAGTTCAGGGAATGGTCAAATGCCTCTGCCGACCAAGACGCGAGGGACGATGGGTCGCTCACCTCTTTGGCGTGGCCGACGATGTTGCCAAAGAAGCGGCGTTTGGTTTGCAACATCTGCAGTCCCCACGTCCACTTCGTGGCCAGATTAAGCATGGTCGGAATGGTGAATTTGGGCGGGGCGGTCAGCCCGTTCTTGAGGTCTTTGTGGCGTTGGCCCAAGATTTGCAGATCCAGCGTGATGACAATGGCCGAACATTTAGCGGCCTTGGCGCGATCAAACAGGCGCTGCATGAAATCGTCGTCTTTCAACGTATAAACCTGAAACCAGAACGGTTTGGTGGTGTTTTCAGCGACGTCTTCAATCGAACAGATCGACATCGTCGAGAGCGTGAACGGAACGCCGAACTTTTCCGCCGCTTTGGCCGCCTTGATCTCTCCGTCGGCGCATTGCATTCCGGTCAGCCCGACGGGGGCCAGCGCGACGGGCATCGCCACATCCTGCCCGATCATCTGGCTGGCGGTTGTGCGGTTCGTCATATCCACGGCGATACGCTGGCGAAAGCGAATTTTGTCGAAGTCTGACGTGTTTTCGCGGAACGTCTGCTCGGACCATGACCCGCTTTCGCAGTAGTCATAAAACATCTTTGGAGTGCGGCGTTTGTGCAGGCGTTTCAGGTCGGCGATTGTTGTGATGACGGGCATTGCGCTATCTTTCTGCCAAATTGGTTAAGTTCTCTTACCAATTTGGCAGAATTCGCGCAAGCGTCACGAATTGCTAAGCGCGGTGTGCGCCATCGGCCAGTGTTTTGACGAAAGCCAGAACATCAGCAACAGGTTCGCCCGCGCCGATTTTTTCGACGATTGCGGAGCCCACGACAGTGCCGTCAGCAACGCCAGCGATGTCTTGCGCGGTTTGCGGTGTGCGGACGCCGAAACCCACAATAACCGGCAAATCAGTTGATGCTTTGATGCGCGCGACTTCGGGTGCCACGTCAACAGCCTGCGCTGCGGCGGCACCTGTCGTACCTGTGACAGAGACGTAATAGACAAAGCCGGATGTGTTTTGCAGCACCTTTGGCAGGCGTTTAGCATCCGTTGTCGGGGTTGCGAGGCGAATAAAATTAAGCCCCGCAGCTTGCGCTGGAATGCAAAGCTCTTCGTCTTCTTCGGGGGGCAGGTCGACGATGATAAGCCCATCAATCCCTGCGTCCTTCGCCTGAACCAAGAATGTATCGACGCCGCGCGAATAGATCGGGTTGTAGTAGCCCATCAGCACGATTGGCGTGGTGTTGTCTGTCTTTCGAAGCTCAGCGGCGATGGACAGTGTTTGATCCAAGGTCATGGCGCCATCAAGCGCGCGTTGTCCGGCGAGTTGGATCGTGGTCCCATCTGCCATCGGGTCGGTGAACGGTAAGCCAAGCTCAATAATATCGACGCCAGCCGCGGGAAGTCCTTTTACGATCTCAAGTGAGGTCGCATAGTCCGGATCGCCCGCCATCACGTAGGCGACGAACGCCTTTTTATTGGCGGCGCGCAATTCGGCAAACTTGGCGTCAATTCGTGTCATGTGGGCGTCCCTTTTCAGTCTTTTGCGGTTTGGCGTAGGTGAGGGCGAAAATCAATGCCCCAAATGCTTGCGGGCGGGCCTCGGGAGGCCTAGAAGCCCACAAACACCAAGCAGGAGCGGCGTTATGGGTTTCAAGATGGGTATCGTGGGCATGCCGAACGTGGGTAAATCGACCCTGTTCAATGCTTTGACACGCACAGCGGCGGCACAAGCGGCGAATTTCCCGTTTTGTACTATTGAGCCCAACGTCGGTGAAGTGGCCGTGCCCGACGCGCGTTTGGATAAACTGGCGGCGATTGCAGGGTCCAAGACGATCATCCCGACGCGCATGACGTTTGTGGATATTGCTGGTCTGGTCAAGGGCGCGAGCAAGGGCGAAGGCCTTGGCAACCAGTTCCTTGCCAATATCCGTGAGACAGATGCGATTGCCCACGTGCTGCGCTGTTTTGAAGACGGCGATGTAACCCACGTAGATGGCCGCGTTGATCCGGTCGCGGATGCCGAAACCATTGAAACCGAACTGATGCTGGCCGATCTGGAAAGCATCGAAAAGCGCCTGCAAAACCTGATCCGCAAAACCCGTGGTGGCGATAAAGATGCGGTTCAACAGGTGCGTCTGCTTGAAGCCGCGAAAGTGGCGTTAGAAGAAGGTCATCCTGCCCGGACCGTGGCAGTGGACGAAGATGATGTTAAAGCATGGAAATTGTTGCAGCTTTTGACAACAAAGCCCGTGCTTTACGTCTGTAACGTCGGTGAAGCTGAAGCGTCGGCTGGCAATGCGCACTCCACGGCTGTGGCTGAAATGGCCGCGGCGCAGGGCAATGCTCATGTGATTATTTCCGCCCAGATCGAAGAAGAAATCAGCCAGCTTGAAGACGACGAAGCGGTGATGTTCCTCGAAGAGATGGGGCTGGCAGAGGCCGGATTGGACCGCCTTATCAAAGCGGGCTATGAACTGCTGCACCTTGAAACCTATTTCACGGTTGGCCCGAAAGAAGCCCGCGCGTGGACTGTTTCAGCGCAAACAAAAGCACCGCAAGCGGCGGGCGTGATCCACGGCGATTTCGAAAAAG
>JAGGNB010000028.1 GCA_017886375.1 Octadecabacter sp. | reverse complement strand
TTTTTCATGGTCGCTGGTTTCGTCGGCGCATTTGGGCCATTAGATACCAACAAAGCCTTATCCGGAGCCCGCAATGGCATTTTTCAAGAAACTCAAAGATCGAATGTTCAAATCCTCTTCGAAAATCGAAGCGGGATTGGATGCCATCGTGGAAGATGGCGGCGTTGAAGAAGACGCGGCGGCATCGCAAGTGACTGAACCGGCTGCCATTGATGCGGCAGAGGTTGAAGCGCAGGCGCAGGCCGCGTTGGACGAACAGGCAGCCGTGGTCGCACAAGAAAATGCCCGAATCGCCGAATTCGAACGCAAAGTGCAGATGGCCGAACGCGCCGAGGCGCAGCGCCAGCAAGCGGCAGAGCTTGAAGACGTCGCCCGCGCCGAAGAACGCGACCGTCTTGCCGCCGACGCGCGTCGCGCTGAGGATGCGCAACAAGAAAACGAAGCCCGCAAAGCGGAACTGGCGCGCCAAGCCAGCGCTGCGGCTGCGGTGGAAGCACAGCGTGCTGACGAATTGCGCCGGGCTGAGGAGGCGCGTCGCATGGAAGATGCGCGACTTGAGGCGGAGCGTGCAGCACGCGAAAAGGCTGACAAGCCGGGTCTGATCGGGCGTTTGTTGGGGCGCGGTGATGCGAAAACCGTTGTGCGCCGCGAACTCGATGACGATATGCTTGAACGGCTTGAGGAACTGTTGATCAGTGCTGACATGGGCGTCGATACCGCGCTGCGCGTGACATCGAACATGGCCGAAGGACGCTTTGGAAAGCGGCTTTCTACCCAAGAAATCAAAGAGTTATTGGCCGCCGAAATCACCCGCATCATGGAACCCGTTGCGCGGCCCATGCCGCTGTATCCGACCAAACCGCAAGTCGTGTTGGTTGTCGGGGTGAACGGGTCGGGCAAGACCACGACGATTGGCAAGCTCGCCAGTCAATTCCAAGCAGCAGGCAAAAAGGTTGTGATCGCGGCAGGGGACACGTTCCGTGCCGCTGCCGTTGAACAATTGCAGGTCTGGGGCGATCGCGCAGGGGTCCCTGTGCTGACAGCACCTGAGGGCAGCGATCCGGCATCGCTGGCCTTTGATGCGATGGAACAGGCGGCGCGTGACGGTGCCGATTTGTTGATGATCGACACTGCAGGTCGATTGCAAAACCGCGCGGATTTGATGGAAGAACTCCAAAAGATCGTGCGCGTCATCCGCAAAAAAGACCCAGACGCGCCGCACAATACCTTGCTGGTTCTGGACGCCACAACAGGACAAAATGCGCTGTCGCAGGTGAAGACGTTCCAAGAGCTTGCCGATGTGACGGGGCTGATCATGACCAAGCTGGACGGCACGGCCAAAGGTGGCGTTCTGGTGGCGCTGGCAGATAAGTTTGGTCTGCCGATCCACGCGATCGGGGTGGGCGAGCAGATTGATGATCTCGCGCCATTTGATCCAGAGGATTTTGCCGCAGCATTGACAGGGTTGGATCGATGAAACATGCATTTTTGGCTGCCGTCTTACTGCTGTCATCGCCAGCCACAGCGCAAGAACGTATGACACCCGCGCAGTGCACCGGAAGTTGGGCGGCGCTTGAAACCCTTATGGGCGCGCCTGTGGGCGATGCAAGTGTCGTGGCCGACGATGAGGGTTGGTGCCTAATTTTGGACGGTACTTTCGACATTAATGACGACACAAGTTTTCGATTGGCGTCACTGCGTTGGCGGGCGTCTGATGTTGACCGATTTATCGAATACGGTCTGCCACCACGCACGATTGAAATCGTTGGCAAAGGGATCGGCGTCGTCGCCCAATCCGGCGATCCGGTTTTTGATTATCTGTTCGGGTTGCAGAACGCACAGCCGCGGGCGGGGTTCGGGCTGACGGTGCGTTGGGACGGCGTGCAGAATATGGTGCTGGTGGATTCCGCCTATGTTGATTTATTCGCAGGCAACCGGATCGAAGGCACAGCGCGGATAGATGGCGTGAACCTAACGGACCAGACAACGATGCAGATGAGTGTCGGGGCCATGGGCCTGCGCGATCTGAGCATCACTTCGGAATTTGCTGGATGGTTTGAAGCCTATATCGCGATGCCGCTTGGCATGATGTTGCTAGACAGCGATGCTGCCGCGCCCGACGCACAGGTTGAGGCGCTGAAGGCGCAGGCGATTGAAACGGTCGGGCAAATTCCTGATACCATTATGCCGCAGACCGGGCGCGACGCGTTGTCAGCGTTCGTGACGTCGCTGCCGCACCCACGCGGCAAGGCGCAGTTGCAAATTAGCGCCGACCCAAGTCTTGGCGCGGCGCGTCTGGCGCAGTTTGCGATGCTGCCAGACCAGCCAAGTACGGAGCAGATTGTCGAACCGGCTCTGAATGGCGTGTCGGTGCTGTTCACGTGGTCCCCGGCGGTGGAAGAGCCGTGAAATGCCTCGTGCCAGCGGCGTTCATAGCGGTCACGGCGCTGCCCGTGGCGGCGTTTGACCGGATGACCCACCAGACCTGCCGAGCGTCGTTTGAACGGCTTACCGAGTTGATCAAACCAAACGATCCAGCCAGTCCATCGGAACTGCGGTTCATATCCGTGACGACCGACAGATGGTGCCAGATAACAGCTGGCGATCCAGGATTTGAAACAGCGTCGTTTACGGAACTTGAATGGCGCATGGATGGAACTCTGCTTTGGACAGAGGGCGCCGTTCCGCCACTCGGGTTGCAGGTGCGCGTGCGCGGGTTGGATCCAGATGAAATGCAAGGCGGGGTTCGCACTGATCGCCCGACGGTCAGTGTGGATGTCACGTTGCGCCAAGAGCCTGCTGCGGGCCAAGTGATTGTTGAGCGTGCTGTGATGCAGAACGACGCGGGCGATAGTTTGGCGGTGTCGGGCGTGTTTGAGCGGGTGTTTTTGTCGTCACCATCCATGATGCAAGTGTCGATGGGGTCGGCCACATTCAAGGCCGGGCTGATGTCGATGACGCTGGAGGGCAGCTACGAAAACCCGTTCGGGTTTTACATCGACGTCGAAATGCGCGGCGTGCCACAAGCGCAGCGCGACGCGGCGTTTGATATGATCTCAAGGTTGCCAAACGGGCTGATCAGTGATGCATCTCGCGTGGAAATAGGCGAATTCGCAGGCGAGTTGCCCAAGCCGGTCGGCACCTTGGAAGTCTCTGTCGTGTCCGAACGTGGGCTTGGTTTGATGCAGATCGGCAGTTCGTTTTTCGCAAGCGCGTGGAAGAACAATGAAGACGACGAGATGCGCAATGAGTGGGAAATCCTGTTCGACGGACTTTTGATCAACGCAGACTGGAGCCCAGCTGGGCAGGTTGCGGAGTGATGTCGCGGGGGCTGACACAGGGTGTCTGACTGGCTCATCAGTCTAGCGGGAACGCCCGAGGGCGCGCGGTTGGCGACGGTGCTGGCATTGATGTCCGCCGTGGCGCACGCCGCGTTCGGGGCGTTGCAAAAGGGGCGCCATGATCCGTGGCTGATGCGTGGATCAATTGATGCATCGCTGGTCGTGATTTCTGCGCCCGTGGCGTTGTTTTTGGTGCCGTGGCCCACAGCCGCCACGTTTTTGATCCTGTTGGGTGCGGTTGTCGTGCACTTTGCCTATAAAACAACCGTCGCGCTGGCCTATGAACGGGCCGCGTACACGGTGGTTTATCCGGTCATTCGCGGCACGGGTCCAGTCGTGACAGTCATCGCGGCAAGCCTGTTGTTTCAGGAACATTTCACCGCACTGCAATGGGTCGGTGTGGCCTGTCTGTCCGGTGCGATGTTGCTGCTGGCGCTGCGCAATATGGCCGCTGAACAGGTCGATTTACGTGGGTTAAAGATCGGGTTGATCTGGGCCGCAGCGGGCGGCATGTTGGTCGCGATTTATACGGTCTATGACGCCTATGGCATCCGCCAAAGCCCTGATCCGTTTACATTTTTGGCTTGGTTCTTTGTTCTGACAGCGTTGGATTTTCCTGTCCTGGCAGCGGTTCGGTATCGCCGAACCGGGGCGCCGGGTGGGCTGGGGTCATTGTTGCGGCGCGGGTTTGCGGGCGCGCTGATCGCTTGGGTCAGTTTTGGCGGTGTGATGCTGGCCACGCGGCTGGGCAGTGTCGGCGAGGCGGCGGTGCTGCGCGAAACATCAACCGTGTTTGCCGCCCTCATCGGTTGGTTCATCTTGGGTGAAACCGTTGGTCCACGCCGCCTAATCTTGATGGCTTTCATCGCTTTGGGGGCTGTAATGGTCCAAATTGGCGGGTAAGGGGACGATATGAATGAAAAAACCGTAAATCCCGTGCTGAAACAGGTCCTTGAACTGGGGCCAACTGTCATATTCTTCCTGATTTATCTGCGCATCAAGGACGAGGTCTATACCTTTGGTGGCACAGATTATTCAGGATTTATCGTCGCAACGATTGTCTTTGTGCCAATTCTATTGGTCGCGATGGGGATTTTGTGGATTTTGACTGGAAAACTTAGCCGGATTCAGGTGTTCACGGCGTTTATGGTGATCTTCTTCGGCGCATTGACCGCGTGGTTCAATGATGAGCGATTTTTTAAAATGAAGACATCAATCGTCAACGGGCTGTTCGCCGTCATTCTTGGGATCGGCCTTTTGCGCGGAAAAAGCCTTTTGCAATATGTCATGGGCGATATGATTCCCATGGAACAAGAAGGTTGGATGATCCTGACCAAGCGGCTGGCCTTCGGGTTTGCTGTCTTGGCTGTGGCAAACGAAATCGTCTGGCGCACCATGTCGACGGATGCTTGGGTCAAGATTGAAACATTTGCATTTCCGGTCGCGTTATTCTTGTTCCTTTGGGCGCAGATTGTGATGTTGCAAAAATATGTGATCGAACCGGATGACCCGAAATCCTAGCGCAATTCGGTGAATGTGGCGCGTTGCGGCGGGCGCGGGCGGGTTGATTGACGCAACGAATACCGGATGAGGTCCAATGCGCCGGCCGATAGGTTGTGATCAAAAATCAGACCAATTTTGCCAACCCTGACCCAGCAAACCTTGGCGGGTGTGCGATCGTTGTTGTGCAATAATTCAACCTGTTCGTTGATCGCGATGTCATTCATGCCGACAACACAGGCCCCGGTTTCACTGATGTTGGACACGACACATTTATGTTCTGTGGCACCATGGCGAATGGCGATCGGATAGTTCGTTGCGTATCGCCGCGCTCTAAATTTCATGCCAAAATTCTCCCCGTCATCGGTGCCCCACTGAAAGGCACTTTTAGGCGGCGAATCTAAACAATGTGTTAGCTGCGCTTAAAAAGTGTGTCCTGCGCGGTTTTATCGCCTTTGTAATCGCTGCGTTTTTCGGCCGCGACTGCGCGTCCTTTCTGGACGGCTGCGCGGGCGGTGACAGTATCCAGCCAGCGTTTCAGATTGGGTTTGTCATCCAGTGTTTGTTGCTGACCTTCCCAAAGCGACGCCCAGCCCCAGATCGACATATCGGCGATGGAATAAAAATCACCTGCAACGAATTCATGATTGGCAAGTTGGCGGTCTAATACCCCATAAAGTCGTGCAGTTTCTGCGCGGTAGCGGTCTTTCGCATAAGCAATGTCCTGCGGTGGATCCATGTTCGGGGCGTATTTCAGGAAATGATGGGCTTGGCCGGCCATCGGCCCGAGGCCGCCCATTTGCCACATCAACCATTGATCAACAGCAATGCGATCTCTTTCCGTCGGTCCACCAAACTGACCGGTTTTCCGTACGAGGTATTGCAGGATCGCACCGGATTCAAACAGCGAAATCGGC
>JAGGNB010000093.1 GCA_017886375.1 Octadecabacter sp. | reverse complement strand
TCCAGATAACTTGACTCTAGGGTGCGCCTCGACGCTGGCGTCGGCAAGCCCCTTTTCTCATCTTTGCTTGCAAAATATCCCGGGGGCGCGGGGGCTGGCCCCCGCCGCGGCGACACGCGTAGCGTGGCGAAAAACCTGCCTCAAATAGCAAGACCCAGATCCATCTTTGATTTATCCGTGAACCGGGAAAACCGAAAGCGCGCCAAATCATAGCCCGTTGCGTTCCCCGTCACCATATCTGCCAGAATGCGTCCGATTGCGGGGCCGATGCCAAAGCCATGCCCGCTCATACCAGTGGCGACCGTCAGGCCGGGCACATCTTCAATGTGATCCACAACAGGCACCAAATCTGGCATCGTATCGATCATGCCCGCCCATGTGGCTTTTGCGCGCACCGGGCCGAGGTCCGGGAAAAGGGTGGCAAATTCTTTTACCAGACCTGCGCAGTTGGCGGCGTTTGGTGTCGGGTTTAGAACGCGCAACTTCTCAAACGGGGTGATGTCGTCTAGCGCCCAACGCCGCGCCGTCCCCCAGCCATCAGGATAGCCGTTCGGGGCCGCGGGCAAAAATCGCGTGCCGAACGGGTCTGACTTTAGTTGAGTCCAAAATTTACCAAAGGCCCTGAACGCGTCCGGCCCGATGAAAAATTCATGAAACGCGCCCATCGCAAGGGTGTAACCGCCATCAGTGCGGGTTCTGAACGCAATTTTGCGGTCTGCGCCGCCGCCCTTGTAGGTCATCGGCGGCGCGTCAACAGCAACCACACTTTCACGCACCGACAGCTGCGGGATCGACACGCCAGCGTTGCGCAAAAACAGCGACGACCACGCCCCGCCCGCGACCACAACTTGCGGTGTTTTGATTGTTCCAGCTTCGGTCACAACGGCCACCACCTTCCCTGCGGCCTGTTCAATACCTCGCGCCGCGCAGCCTTCGATGATTGTTACGCCTTCATGTGCAGCCAATCGCGCCAAGGTTGGCACAGCGACCAGTGGTTCCGCGTGCATGTCGCTGGTAGTATGAATTCCGCCAACCCAGTCGCGCCGCGCTTCGGGCATCAAATCTGCCAATTCCGTCCGGCTGAGCAGACGGCTGTCAACACCGTTTGCCTTTGCATGGGGCAGCCAATTGGCGAACTTTTCCTGCTTGGCCACATCCTCTGCCATGTAGGTCAGACCGCCCTGAACCAGCCCGATTGTATCGCCGGTTTGCGTCGACAATTCACGCCACAACCGCGCGGCCTCAACCATTATCGGCAGCTCGTCGGGATCGCGCCCCTGTTGACGGATCCAGCCCCAGTTGCGGCTCGATTGCTCCCCCGCAATCCGGCCCTTTTCAACCAGCACAACCCGCTGGCCTGCTCGGTTCAAATACAAGGCTGCGCAAACGCCGATGACGCCGCCGCCAATGACAACCACATCCGTATCCCTCGGAAGCGTGTTGCCGTGTTCAATCGGGACCGTTTCGGAAATCGGGAACTCAGGCAAGGGTGTCTAACAGGCGTTCCATGAACGCTTCGCCTGCTTTGAATTGCGCAAGTGTGATGTATTCGTTCGGCTGGTGCGCTTGCGCGATATCGCCAGGCCCGCAGATAACGGACGAAAACCCGCGTTCTTGAAATTGACCCGCTTCGGTGCCGTAGCTGACGACATTGACTGCGTTGTCCCCTGTCAATTGGCGCGCCAGCTCTTCTGCCACGCCGTCCTCTTCGGGCTTTAATCCCGGCACATCGAATTTACGCTGGTAATCAATGCCGGTGTCTGGGTGAATTGCCTGCATCTGCGCCGCAATCTCTGCGACTTTCACCTCGAACTTGTCGACCCACATTTGCCCCGTCTCGCCCGGAACGGTTCTGAAGGTCAGCACGAAATTGCAGTCTTTGGCTGTGATATTGTGGGCGGTGCCGCCGGTGACCATCCCGACGTGCAGGGTCGTATAGGGCGGCACAAATCCGGCGTCCATTTCAAGGGGCGCACCTGCCGCGTTTTCGGCATTCATCTCATTGCACCAATCGATCAGCTTCGCCCCGAACATGATCGCGTTGACGCCGATGTGCAGCAAAGACGAATGCACCTCAAAGCCGCGGACATGCACATCAAACCCGATACCACCTTTGTGTCCGGTAACGACTTTCATCATCGACGGCTCACCAATAATAGCAGCCGACGCGCGCGGCATGGCGCTGGCGACCATCGCATCAATCATCGGCGGTGCGCCTGTGCAGCCAATTTCTTCGTCATAGCTCAGCGCCAATTGCAACGGTCGGGTCACCCCGCGCTTTTTCGCCTCAACCAAGGCCCAAATCGACAATGCGTCGAATCCCTTCATGTCGCAGGTGCCGCGTCCATAAAGCTTGTCGCCTTTTTCAACGACCTCAAACGGATCAGTGTCCCACGCTTGGCCGTCAACTGGCACGACGTCGGTGTGACCTGACAAAACAACGCCCCCGTCAACCTGCGGTCCAACGTGCGCATACAGGGCCGCTTTCTGGCCAGTTTCGTCGGGCACGCGTGTCGACGCAATCCCGTGCCCATTCAAATATTTTTCGACGAATTCAATGAGATCGAGGTTGCTGTCGCGACTCACCGTGGGAAAGGCAATCAACCGTTCCATCAAAGTCCGTGCGTCGAGTGTGGTTGTCATACTGCCCCCTAATTGGCCATTGCGGCCGATGGATGAACGGTAAACGGGCAGTCTGCCCCGTCAAGGGCAACCGATGATTTTTTGAGCAAACAGGGGGTTGCGGGACGGCTAATTGGTGCTAACGTCTGAAATCAAGCAAGGGTCGCACAGACGGTCCTGCAATAAAAACAACCACTAAGACCACTTTAACGGGGGGGTCGCCTATGCCCGATGGGGCGCTGCCAATTCTCGATGTTCGAGGATTAAAAACAGTATTCAAAATTCGCGGTGGGGAAGTCCACGCGGTGAATGACGTGAGCTTTGATCTCAAACCTGGTGAGCTTTTGGGCGTCGTCGGGGAGAGTGGTTCTGGCAAGTCCGTCACCATGATGTCCCTGCTGGGCCTGTTGCCCACGCCGCCTGCCGATATTCGCGGCGGCACGGTGATGTTTGACGGGCAAGACCTGTTGCAGGTTGACGCCGAAACGTTGCGCGGGGTGCGCGGTGGCAAGATCGGGTTTATTTTTCAGGACCCAATGACGTCGCTGAACCCCGTTTACAACGTCGGCATGCAAATCATGGAACCCCTGCGCAAGCACATGGGGATGACCAAAAAACAGGCATCCGTGCGTGCGCAAGAGCTCCTAGAACTCGTCGGCATTCCGGACGCGCCACAGCGTCTGAAAGACTATCCGCACCAGTTTTCCGGCGGCATGCGCCAACGCGTGATGATTGCGATTGCGCTGGCCTGTGATCCGCAGGTTTTGATCGCGGACGAACCGACAACGGCGCTGGACGTGACCATCCAAGCGCAAATTCTTGAACTGATGAAAGAGCTTCAAGAACGCCTCGGCATGGCCGTGATCTGGATCACCCACGATCTTGGTGTCGTGGCCGGCATCGCGGACCGCGTGGTCGTGATGTATGGTGGACAGATCGTTGAACAAGCGCCGACGCGCGAGTTGTTTAAGAACCCCCAGCACCCCTATACCCGTGCGCTGTTAAAGACGGTTCCACGTGTCTTGGGCCAACGTGAAGACCGACTTGAGGTCATTGAAGGCCAGCCACCAATCCTTGGCGCATCCCCCACCGCTTGCCCGTTCCTCGACCGCTGTGATGTGGCGTTTGATCGCTGCGCGCAGCAAAACCCGCAACGCTATGACGTCGGCAACGACCATGACGCCGCGTGTTTCTTTGACGCCCGAACCGGGGAGCCGCGCGATGTTTGACGCACCAAAGACCGACACCAAACTGGTGGAAGTCAACAACCTCAAAATGCATTTCCCAATCTATTCTGGGCTGTTCCGTCGCCACACGGGCAACGTCAAAGCCGTCGATGGTGTGTCGTTCGATATTTATGAAGGCGAGACATTGGGGCTGGTCGGGGAATCGGGTTGCGGTAAATCCACCTGCGGTCGCGCCATTTTGCGGCTCTATGATATCACCGACGGGACGATCAAAATTGATGGCATCGAAATCGGCGACACGCCGCAAAAAGATTTGCGCACCAAACGTCCGACCATGCAGATGGTATTCCAAGACCCGCAAGCATCGCTGAACCCGCGCATGACTGTGCAGGCGATCATTCAGGAACCGCTGGATGAACACACAACCCTGTCAAAGGACGAAAAGCGCGACAAAGTTCATGATCTGATGGATCAGGTTGGCCTTAATCGAAAGTTCGCGGGTCGTTATCCACATGCGTTTTCTGGCGGCCAGCGCCAGCGCATCGGCATCGCGCGCGCATTGGCACTGAACCCTAAATTTATTGTTTGCGACGAACCAATTGCAGCGCTGGACGTGTCGATCCAAGCGCAGGTCGTGAACCTGCTGGAAGACTTGCAAAAAGAATATGGCCTGACGTACCTGTTCATTTCTCACGATCTGTCCATGGTGCGCCACATCGCGACCCGTGTGGCGGTGATGTATCTGGGCAAGATCGTCGAGCTCGCCCCACGTGAGGCGCTTTATTCCGAACCGCTGCATCCCTACACAAAGGCGCTGCTGTCGGCCGTGCCCGAACCAGATCCCGAAATGCATGACATGATGGAACGCACAATCCTAACCGGTGATGTGCCCTCCCCTGCCAATCCGCCCAAGGGCTGCAATTTTTGCACGCGCTGCCCTGCGGTCATGGACATCTGTCACCAAGACGAACCCGAATATCGGGAAGTTTTGCCAGGCCGTTTTGTGGCCTGTCACCACTACAACGACGTTTCAACAAGCGCCGGTTCAACGGCAGCATCAGAGGCATCAGACCAGCAGAGCCTGAGCAATACCAACAACACCACCAACTAGGAGAGACGACATGAACTTAAAAACAGCCCTACTGGGCGCCACCGCAGCAGTCGCTTTTGCGCCAATGGCAATCGCCGACGGCCATGAGGGCGAACGCGGTCGCGATGGCCAGCTTAACATCATCTATTGGCAGGCCCCTTCGACGCTGAACCCGTATCTATCGGGCGGCACAAAAGAAGTTGAATCCGCATCCCTCGTGCTGGAATCCCTTGGTCGCTTTAGCAACACTGGCGAATTGCTGCCATGGCTTGCTGCTGAGATCCCGACGGTCGAAAACGGCGGCATTGCCGAAGACCTGACATCCATTACATGGACGCTCCAAGACGGCGTTATGTGGTCTGACGGCACGCCTCTCACGGCAAATGACGCTGTGTTCACTTGGCAGTATTGCACCGCAGAAGGCGGCGGTTGCGCACAGGCTTCCTATTTTGACGGTGTTGAATCCGTTGAAGCTGTGGACGATCTGACCATCAAGATCACGTTTGATGCGCCAAAGCCGTTCCCTTACACCGCACTCGTCGGGTCTGAATCCCCGATTATCCAGGCTGCTCAGTTTGCAGATTGCCTTGGCGCGGCTGCACCAACCTGTGTGGACGCAAACTTTGGTCCTATCGGCACTGGCCCGTTCGTTGTTGACGACTTCAAAGCCAATGACGTGATCCAGTTCTCTGCCAACGAAAACTTCCGCATTGAAGGCCAGCCTGCCTTCTCGAACGTTTTGTTCAAAGGGGGCGGCGACGCAGCCTCAGCAGCGCGTTCTGTTCTGGAAACCGGCGAATTTGACTACGCTTGGAACCTGCAAATTGATCCAACAGTTTTGTCTGACATGGAATCCGCAGGCCTCGGCACTGTTGTGACCGCGTTCGGTACATCCGTTGAGCGTTTGCACCTGAACCAGACCAACCCTTCTGCGGACTTGGGCGATCTTCGCGCAACAGCCGAGGGCGGTCCACACCCGTTCCTGACCAACCTTGTGATCGGCCAAGCCATGTCTATGGCCATCGATCGCGAACTGCTGGTTGAAATCGGCTACGGCGCTGGTGGCCAAGCCACTTGTAACGTGCTGCCTGCGCCTGCAATTTACGCGTCTACCGCAAACGACGGCTGCCTTGTGCAGGATGTCGCGGGCGCAAATGCGATGCTCGACGAAGCTGGCATCGTTGACACAGACGGTGACGGCATCCGCGAATCTGATGGCACGCCGCTGGTTGTTCTTTACCAGACGTCCACAAACGCTGTTCGTCAGGACAGCCAAGCACTGATCAAACAGTGGTGGTCTGAAATCGGCATCGACGCGCAACTGCGCAACATCGACGCGTCTGTGTTCTTTGGTGGTGATCCGGCTTCGCCTGATACGTTCCAGAAGTTCTTTGCCGACGTTGAAATGTACACAAACAACTTCGCAGGCGTAGACCCAGAAGCCTATATGGCCAACTGGACCTGCAAAGAGTGGCCTTCCCCAGAAAGCCAGTGGCAGGGTTCCAACATGCAGCGTTTCTGTGATCCGGCTTACGACGCTCTCGCGCTTGAGCTTGCAGCCACTGCTGGGATCGACGCACGTGCAGAGATCGTCAAGCAGATGAACGATATGCTGATGGCCAGCTACTCGATCATCCCGCTGATCCACCGTGGCGGCGTATCTGCACACGCCAACACACTGGCTGGCGTGAAAATCACAGACTGGGATTCAGAGATGTGGAACATCGCTGAATGGTACCGCGTCGGTGAGTAATCACCCGCGTTAACACTGGGGTGGGCAGCAATGCCCACCCTACGCCCTGCCCTTTGACATTCCCAAAACATCGGATTTTATTTTAATGCAGTCTCGCGTTTTTCCTTTGATCGCCAACCAGCCGCAGCACACCGCGACGTCTTTTGGTCATTGGGACTGCATCAGTATTGAATCTTCTAGCAATATCGCCTCCGGCCCAGAGCCCATTAATTCATCGGATATTGCGCGTCTCTCACTGTGCGACGATCGGCACGCCACATGATGCCCGCTTCTCTAGCCCAAAAGGCCCGCCCATGCTGACCTATACCATCCGGCGACTGCTGACGGCGATCCCGACGCTGATCTTCATCTCCCTCATCATCTTTTTGCTGCTCGACATGGCACCCGGTGATCCAACGGCGCAATTGCCGTTGACGATCCCGCCAGAAGTGCGCGAACAAATCCGCCAGTCTCTTGGCTTGGGCGAGCCCGTTCACATCCGGTATTTGCTTTGGCTGAAACAGATGATCTGGTCGGAACCGATGTTCTACCTGTCACAAAATTTCGACTGGATGTCTGTCCCTGATGAGGCGCGCCTGATCTCATGGCAGACCCGCGCACCCGTCATGGACACGATCATTGAACGCCTTCCACAAACGATGATGGTCGTTGGCCTCGCCTATATCGTCGGCGTGTTGATCGCGCTGCCCATCGGCATCATATCGGCCTACAAACAATACTCCGTGTTCGATCAAGCTGGTACATTCGTGTCGATGATCGGCTTTTCGATCCCGCCATTCTTTTCGGGCGTGCTGATGATCATTCTATTCACCGTGATGATGCCCAATGACAGTTTCTGGTGGTTCCCGTCAATTTACGACACCACGCTGGTGATCGACAGTTGGGCGAATTTCGGCAAACAAGTGCGCCAGATGGTTCTGCCCGTTATGGTGCTGGCGCTGCAAACCACGGCGCAAATCAGCCGCTTTATGCGCGCCTCCATGCTCGACAACCTGAATCAGGATTACGTACGCACCGCCCGCGCGAAAGGCATGACCGAAAGCGTCGTAGTCCTGCGCCACGTGCTGCGCAATTCGATGATCCCGGTGGTGACTGTCATCGCCCTTGGTATCCCGGCGATATTTGGGGGCGCGATTATCACCGAACAAATCTTCAAGGTGAATGGCATCGGCCAACTGCTGATCGTGTCGATACAAGCCAGTGACGTGCCGATGGTGCAAACACTGACATTCATTTTCGCCATCCTGATCGTGTTCTTTAACCTGATCGCCGATATTCTTTACGGAATTCTAGACCCGAGGATCCGCTATGACTGATGCCGCCCCTCAAACGCCCCATGAAACCCAACCGCTCGACACGCACGACGATGACGCCGCGCGCAACCAATGGTGGGATGTCTGGGACCAGTTCAAAACCCACAAGGGTGCGGTCATGGGGGCTACGTTCTTCATTTTCGTGATCCTCGCGGTCTACCTCGGCCCGTTTCTGTGGACGATTGATCCGACCTATATTGATGTGCGCGCGCGCAACGAAGGCCCGTCATGGCTTCATCCGTTTGGCACCGATCAGTTGGGCCGTGATATGATGGCGCGGATGATGGCGGGCGGGCAGACGTCGATCTCGGTCGGCCTCACGGCCATGGGGTTGGCGCTGTTCCTCGGCACACTGGTGGGGGTCTTGGCTGGCTATTTCAAACGCATCGACGGTTTGCTGATGCGCATTACCGACCTGTTCCTTGCCCTGCCTTTGCTGCCGTTGCTACTGGTCATGGTGATGCTGTTTCGCCAACCGCTTTCCAGCTCTTTTGGTCCTGAAACCGGAATTTTCATCCTCATTGTGACGGCCATCGGCATCACGTCATGGATGCCAACGGCCCGCATCGTGCGCGGCGACGTGCTGGCGCTGAAGGAACGCGAATTTGTCCTTGCTGCGCGTTCTATCGGGACCCGCCCCGGTAAGATGATCCTGCGCCACATTCTGCCGAATGTGATGTCGCCAATCATGGTGTCTGCCACGCTGGGAATCGCCACTGCGATTATCACGGAAAGCGCGCTCAGCTTTCTTGGTCTCGGCTTTCCACCGGACTTCCCCACATGGGGTCGCCTGCTGTTTGACGCGACCGACTTTATGCAACAACACCCCGAACGGGTGATGTGGCCCGGCCTCGCGATCTCGCTGACAGTGTTGTCGGTAAATTACATGGGCGACGGCCTGCGCGACGCGCTCGATCCCCGTATCCGCGGGCTGTAACTAGGTCAAAGAACACGAAAAGGCCACGCAGGGATTAACCCCTCGCGTGGCCTTTTCATATTCAGATCACCAAAACGTCCAGCGGCGGGAAGCCATTAAAACCAACAGATGAATAACTGCTGGTATAGGCGCCACAATTGCGGATCACGATCCGGTCACCGGACTTTAACGTCATTGGCAACAAGACTGGCTGCTTTTCATACAGCACATCGGCGCTGTCACATGACGGTCCCGCCAAAACACACGGACCCACTGGATCATCGTCGCGCAGCGTTGTGATCTGATACCGGATTGCTTCACCTTCGGTTTCCGCCAAGCCGCTGAACCGACCAATCGACAGATAGACCCAACGGTGCAGATCGCGCGATGACTTACGCGACACCAACATGACTTCGGCAACAATCGCACCCGCTTCTGCCACGAGGCCCCGACCCGGTTCGGCCATCACCCGCGCAACCTCCCCGAAGCGCGAGCGTACCTGATCCATGACCGAGGCCGCGTAGTCGGTCGGCGCTTCTATATCCTGCCCGTAAAAGGCAGGAAAGCCGCCGCCGATATTAAGCAACGAAAGCGTGTGACCCGCCTCTTTCGCCGCATCCCAAATCTTCACCATCTCGTCCAGCGTCGGCCCCCACATCGATGCCTTGCGTGTTTGCGAGCCGACGTGAAACGACAAACCGACCGGATCAAGACCAAGCGCGCGGGCGCGGTCCAGCAAGTCGATTGCCATGTCGCGATCACAGCCAAACTTACGCGAGAGCGGCCAATCGGCCTCGCTGCTTTCAACGATTAAGCGGATGTACACCTGCGCACCAGGTGCGTGCTGCGCAATCTTCTCAATCTCTTCGATTGCATCTGCGGAAAACAACGTAACACCCGCGGCGTGGGCATAGGCAATGTCGGATGCACGTTTGATCGTGTTGCCAAAGGACACATCGGATGGCGACGCACCTGCGCCTAACACCAATTCAATCTCGCCGCGCGACGCCGCATCAAAATGCGACCCAAGTTTTACGAGGCGCGCAATGATCTCGGGTGCGGGGTTTGCTTTGACCGCGTAATGGATGTCGGCGTCGCCAAGACCTGCCTTGAGCGCATAGTACTGCTGTTCAACCCTGTTCACATCCATGACCAATGTCGGGTGTTCAAATATCGCATTTTCAACCACATCGTCAAACGCCGACGTCAAATGCCCGGAGATATCAACCTGATCCGACACAGCATCTTCTGAAAAAACATCAAAGGGGGAAGACACTGCAGCGTCTACAAAAAGCATCGTCATTATTCATCTCCAAACAGACCCGGCCATGATGGATCATCCACCGTGGGCAAAATTGCATTTCACCCGGGCGAAACGACTTTTCACCTTAGACCGCTCACTTCCAAAAGGAGACGTTACCGTTGCACTATAGCCTTTATTTCCAAGGGCCAGAGGCGCACACGTTGGCGTCTTATCACGCGCTATCGGCCCAAACCAAGATTCGCACAATAGGAAAAATGCGCACCCACAGATTTTTCTTGCTCAGGTTGTCTTTGTTTCAAAAATATCTCGGGGAGCCCGAAGGGCGGGGCAGCGCCCCCTCTTCCCTTTTTGAGAACTACCAACAGATTTTCGATGAAAATCTGCCCCACGCCCTAAGCATGCGCGGATCGCAAGATCCCTTCACACACAGCACCCGACACGCTACCTACCCCCATGACCACAATTCTGTTTAATAAACCGTTCGGTGTGCTGACACAGTTCACCGATGCCAAAAGCACCACCGAACGCCCGACGCTATCGGGCTTCAATCTGCCCAAGGGCGTCTATGCGGCTGGACGACTGGATCGCGACAGCGAAGGCCTGCTGGTGCTCACAGATGACGGCAAACTTCAGGCACAGCTTTCCAACCCGACATTCAAGACGCCAAAAACCTATCTGGTTCAGATTGAAGGCGATCCGACCGACGCCGACCTTGCGCCGCTGCGTACCAGAGTGACCTTAAAAGACGGCCCCACCTTGCCCGCGCAGGTGCGCCTGATCGACCCGCCTGATGTATGGCACCGCGACCCACCCGTGCGCGTGCGAAAATCGATCCCCGACGCTTGGATCGAAGTCACCATCACCGAAGGCCGCAACCGTCAGGTCAGACGCATGTGCGCGCACATCGGCTTTCCTTGCTTACGCCTTGTGCGCTGGTCCGTCGGCGCGTGGACCTTGGATGGGATCGGTCAAGGTCAGTGGCGCACGATTTAAGCGATGCAGTCAACCAGTGGGACGCGGGCTATGCCCGTCTCATCGAACGTACCCTCGGCTTGGACCGAACGACTTGCGATCAGGATCATTGCGCCCACGGTTTCTGATCCGTTCACCGTAATCTCGCGCCCGCCGCCTGTGTCATCCATATCAATGGTAAAGCGAACTTCGGCGTTGGGTGCCATGTCTGACAGCTCAAGCGTGAGGCTCTGATCACCGTCGCTCACTGGGCTGGATCCGATTACAAATTCAGCCCCTGACACAAGCTCAAACGGTTGAGAAACCTCAACGCCCTCACCTTCGTTGGTGATGTCGAAAATCAGGCCGACAGGCGCTGTCGCCAGATCAATCGTCAACGTCATCGGACCAGTGGAACACGCACCCAGATTGGCGATGGTGAACATGTCTTTCGGCGCGCCGTCGCGGAAGGAAACTTGCACATCTGCCAGCGCCATGCTCGCCGCCGTCGTCGCAATCGTAAATGCCGTCGTCAGTGTCAAAAGTCGCATGATCGGATCCTTGTGTTGTGCTCACTATCATATGGGACACCCAGCCGTAGTTGCCACAAAAAAGGCCGCGGTGTTGCCGCGGCCTTTCCCAAAATGTGATAAACTGGGCTAAACTAGCTAATCTTGCTCAATAATGCATCAAGCGATGCCTTTGCATCCCCGTAAAACATACGGGTGTTTTCCTTAAAAAATAGCGGGTTTTCGATGCCCGAATACCCCGTGCCTTGGCCACGCTTGGACACGAATACCTGCTTGGCCTTCCAACATTCCAGAACCGGCATCCCCGCGATGGGGGAGTTCGGATCGTCCTGTGCAGCCGGGTTCACGATATCATTGGACCCGATCACAATCGCCACGTCTGTCGTGGGGAAATCGTCGTTGATCTCGTCCATTTCCATGACGATGTCATAGGGCACTTTGGCTTCGGCCAGCAGCACGTTCATGTGGCCCGGCAAACGCCCCGCGACGGGGTGAATGGCGAAGCGCACGGTCTTGCCCTTGGCGCGCAGACGACGTGTCAGTTCTGCGACGTTCTGCTGCGCCTGTGCCACCGCCATGCCGTAACCTGGGATGATGATGACGCTGTCGGCTTCTTCCAGCGCGCTTGCCACACCGTCGGCGTCAATGGCGATCTGTTCGCCTTCCACCGCCATTTGTTCGCCCTGTGGGCCACCAAAGCCGCCCAAGATCACGGACACAAAGCTGCGGTTCATCGCCTTACACATGATGTAGGACAGGATTGCGCCGCTTGATCCGACCAACGCGCCGACCACGATCAACAGATCATTGCCAAGGCTGAAACCAATCGCAGCCGCCGCCCAACCGGAATAACTGTTGAGCATAGACACAACGACAGGCATGTCCGCGCCGCCGATGCCCATGATCAAATGATAGCCGATAAACAGCGCCGCCAGCAGCATCAGGAACAGCGGGAAGAACCCGCCCGTGTTGATATAGGTGATGAGCGTCACAACAGCGATGGCCGCCGCCGCGATGTTCAGCAGATGCCCGCCGGGCAGCTTTTTCGCCACACTGTCCACTTTGCCCGCCAGTTTGCCGTAGGCAACAACCGAGCCGGTGAACGTGATCGCGCCGATGAACACACCAAGGAACAATTCAACACGAAGAATGCTGATTTCAACGCCTGATTTATGCGCCAGAAGGCCTGCAAAACCGCTTAGGCCCTCACGCGTTGCCGCGTCCATACCCATCACGCGCGTGAGTTCAATGTGCGCGATAAGTCCGACGAAGACCGCCGCAAGACCGACCAGCGAATGCATCGCGGCGACCAGTTCGGGCATCTGCGTCATCTGCACCTTGGTCGCCAATTGATAGCCAATCGCGCCACCGCCAATGATCATCAGCACCGACAAAAGCCAATAGCCCGCACCCGGCCCGACAAGTGTCGCAGCCACCGCCAGCGCCATGCCGACAATGCCATACCAAACCGCGCGCTTTGCACTTTCTTGCCCCGAAAGCCCGCCAAGCGACAGAATGAAAAGAACCGCTGAAACGACGTAAGCCGCTGTTGTAAAACCAAATTCCATTGTTCTTTTCCCTTACGACTTCTGGAACATAGCGAGCATGCGCCGTGTCACGAGGAAACCCCCGAAGATATTGATACCTGTCATGAACACCGCAAGTGCGGCCAGCACAACGACGATGAATGACCCCGATCCAATCTGCATAAGCGCGCCCAGAATGATGATCGAACTAATTGCATTGGTGACCGCCATAAGTGGCGTGTGCAGCGAATGTGCGACGCCCCAGATGACTTGGAAGCCTATGAAAACCGCCAGCACGAACACGATGAAATGCTGCATGAATGACGCCGGTGCCACTAGGCCTACTGCCAAAAGCAGGAACGCCCCTACCGCAAGCAGTGTCACCTGACTTTTGGTCTGCGCCTTGAACGCGGCCACTTCGTTTGCGCGCTTTTGCTCTGGCGTAAGTTCAACAACTGCAGCTTTCGGTTTGGCCGCAATCGCCTGAATTTTCGGTGGCGGCGGCGGGAACGTCACCGCAGATGCGTGGGCGATGGTCGCGCCGCGGATCACATCGTCTTCCATGTTGTGGTTGATCTTACCGTCTTTGTCCGGTGTCAGATCGGTCAACAAATGGCGGACGTTGGTGGCATAAAGCGTTGATGATTGCGCCGCCATGCGGGACGGGAAATCGGTATAGCCGATGATGGTGACGCCGTTTTCGGTGACGATCTTTTCGTCCATCACGGTCAGTTTGCAATTGCCGCCCTTTTCCGCCGCCAAATCCACGATCACCGATCCGGGCTTCATGGCTTTGACCATGTCTTCGGTCCAAAGCTCGGGTGCGGCGCGATTGGGGATCAGTGCTGTCGTGATAACAATGTCCATGTCCGGCGCGATTTCGCGGAACTTCGCCAATTGCGCGGCGGCAAATTCCGGGCTCGACACGGCAGCGTATCCGCCTGTTTCGGAACCGTCTTTTTGGTCTTCATCAAAGTCGAGGAATACAAACTGCGCGCCCATGCTTTCGACCTGTTCGGCCACTTCCGGGCGCACATCAAATGCGTAGGTAATCGCGCCAAGCGACGTCGCAGTACCAATCGCCGCAAGGCCCGCAACCCCAGCGCCCACCACCAGAACCTTAGCCGGCGGGACCTTACCCGCCGCTGTGATCTGCCCCGTAAAGAAGCGCGGGAAATGATTGCCTGCCTCAATGACCGCGCGGTAGCCCGCGATATTGGCCATGGAACTCAGCGCGTCCATCTTCTGTGCGCGCGAGATACGCGGGATCATTTCCATCGCCACAACGGTCGCGCCCTTTTTGGCGGCAGATTTCATCTTGTCGTCGTCTGCTACCGGACTGAAGAAAGAAATCAATGTCTGATCGGCGCGAAGGCGTTTCATTTCGTCCGCGTCAGGCACGCGCACCTTGGCGATGACATCGGCCGCTTTCCAAAGGGCAGCAGCGGTTTTTACAACCTCAACGCCGGCGTCCTTGTAGGACTTGTCCGAGAAACCAGCAGCGTCGCCCGCCTTGGTCTCAATCACACAATCGTGGCCGAGTTTTTGCAGTTCAAGCGCGGAAGCTGGCGTCATCGCAACGCGATTTTCCCCGTCAAATATTTCCTTTGGCGTGCCAATTTTCATGCCGTCTTCCCCTTGTTAACCGTTGGTATCGAACGGGTTATAGCCCGATAAGCCAATTCACAAGGAAAAGAGACGGTTTGATCGCCCTGCTTGCGCTAACGGACGTCAAAGGTGTTTCAACCGCGCATATTGACATAAGCCTTTAGTTATATAATAATATAGTTATGTTTAGATCCGCCCCCGACAACATCGACCGCATTTTTGCAGCCCTCGCCGATCAAACGCGGCGCGCGATTTTGGCGCGCCTCACGGGTGGGGATGTCGGGGTTATGGACATCTGCGAACCGTTTGAGATGAGCCAGCCAGCAATTTCGCGCCATATCAAGGTGCTGGAAACCGCCGGCCTCATCACTCGCCACCGCCAAGGCACGCACCGGATGTGCCGATTGTCGCCGGACGGTCTTGGCGCGATTGAACCGTGGCTGAGCATGATCGCGAACAGTTATGCCACCAAATACAACCGCCTAGATGCGGTGCTTGAAACCATGCAAACCAAGGAGACACCAGATGCCCCCTCTTCAACTTGCCCTTGAAGGCGACACCCATGTTATTGTGACCCGCACCTTCAAAGCCCCGCCGTCCCACGTCTACCGCGCCCATCTGGAACCGGATTTGATCCGCCAATGGATGCTTGGGATGCCCGGTTGGACAATGCCCGTCTGCGAAACAGAGTCGCGCGATGGCGGGAAATTCAATTTTGAATGGGACGACGGTGAGGGCGGCGGGTTTGCGATCAGCGGGCAGTATATCAAGCTTACGCCAGACCAATTGATTGAACATATCGAGCGGATGCACATCCCGGACCCGACGCCCGACAATCACATTGTCACCACGTTCGCATCTTCTGGGGCGGGCACGCTATTAACCATGCGCATGACGTTGCCGGATGCGGGGTCACGACAGCAAATGTTAGACATGGGGGTCGCCGACGGGATGGAGGAGTCCTACGCGAAACTGGATGAGATCAATTTCTAGATCCGACGCGCACCCGATCTAGACCCAGCGACGCGTCTTTTCCGTGTAGCGGTGAAAATCCTGCCGGAACTTGCGACGCAGACGGTCTTCTTCGGGCACAATAAACCGCGACTCGAGGATCCAGAACAAGGCCGGGATCAGCGGCAATGCCAGCGGCGCGTCCCATCGCAATATGAACCCTGCAAGGATCAACACATCACCTAGATAGATCGGGTTGCGCGTGCGTTTGAAGATGCCCGATTGCACAAGGTGGTCCGCCTCAAGATGGGGAATGACCGTGGTTTTCTTGCGGCGCATTTCAGCAATGGCCAGCAGCATCAAGATTAGCCCGCCCCCGATCAGGACCGCCGCCAGAAACTGCGTAATTGCATGATCCAGACTCAGCCCAAAGGGCTGCGCCTGACCCAGCCAGTAGGTCGCAATCAGGGCGCCAACGAGCCAGACTGGTGGAATATCAAACCATTTCATCCACGACATCTGACACGACAGGCCCCGTGTGGCCAGCCCAAGCGCGCCAAACGCAGGTCGGTGCATCGTCTGCTAATACCTCACGTCGCAAAGCCCATCAGACCCCAAGATCTGCTTGATTAGGGGCACAGCACGGGCCAATGTTGCACAAGATTTCCGCACGCGTTGTTGGCCATTGTTTTTAAAGGAATTTGTCGAATGCGTCTGTTTTTGTTGATGTTGCCAATAGCAGCGCTTGGCGCATGTGGCACCCCTGCGCCTCAATCTGAAACACCAATCAGCGCGGTTCCTGCGTCCGCCGTATTCGATCTGCCGATGGACCCCGGCCTGATCCAATGTGACCGCCTGACCAACCCCGCCGCCCTGTCCGCTGCAAGCAACTGGGCCTTGGGCCAAGCACGTGCTGGTGGGTTGTCTGGCAGGGTCGCAGCGGTTCCCGATGCCGCCACGCTGTCAAATAATTTGGCGCAGTATTGCAGCGCCAATGGCGGCGATACGGTACGTGTTGCAGTCGCTCAACTTGGCCTTTAGGCGCTTTTAAGGATTGTTTGATCGCGCTGCGCCCAAGCCAATGCCGCCTGTCCAAACGCCTGAAACAACGGCTTGGATACCGGATCAACGCCAGCCTGCCATTCAGGATGCCACTGCACAGCAAGGGTGAACCCAATCGCGTCTTTGACGTAGATCGCTTCTGGCGTGGTGTCAGGCGCTGTGCCGTCAACGACGATCCGGTCACTAACGTCCAAGATGCCCTGCCCGTGCAGTGAATTGGTCATGACTTCGCATGTGCCCCATAAGTGATGGAACGGCCCGCCGTTGGTCAGCGTCACAATATGGCGCATCTCAAATTTCTCATCCAAACTGCCTTCGGGCGGCATGCGGTGATTATCGCGTCCCGCAATGTCACGAATTTCGGGATGCAAAGTGCATCCCATGGCCACCGCGACCTCTTGAAAGCCGCGGCAAATGCCAAGGATCGGCTGGCCACGGTCCACACAATTGCGGATCAGTGGCAGGGTGATTGCGTCACGATTTCGATCGAACGCCCCATGGGCGTCGGTTTCGGCATGGCCGTATTCGCTGGGATGAACGTTTGGGCGACCACCCGTGAACAAGAAACCGTCGCACAGGTCTGCCAGATGATCCACGTCAACAAAATCGGGGTTTGCTGGCACAATCAACGGCATCGCGCCAGAAACCAGCGCAATCGCGTCCGCGTTCATCGAGCCCGACGTGAAGGCCGGATATTCGTCATGAATAATATCATGATTGCCAATGATGCCGATGACCGGTTTGCGCATAACGAACCCCTTTGGCCGATATCTAGCAAGCGGCGCGACAAGATCAAAGCCCTACCGCCGCGCCACGACCGCTAAACCACGTCAAAACCTAGATTTCGGGCACCAGATTGGCCGCTTCGATGCCAAATGCGGCGCAAATTGCGTCATTGTCGGATGAATCGCCTGTCACACCGACTGCACCGATGACCACGCCGCGTTTGTCACGCACCAGCACACCACCCGGAACAGGGATCACCTGACCGCCATAAACGCCGTTGACCGCGTTCATGAAATACCCTTGGGCTTCGGCGCGCGCCATTTGTGCGGTGCCCGCCATGCCGAGCATGACCGCTCCGTAAGCTTTGGCCTGCGCAATCGCGAAACGCCCAGGCGCTGCGCCATCTTCGCGTTCAAACGCTTTTACATGGCCGCCCGAATCCAAAACCACAATGCTGAGGGGTTTAAGCTCTAGCTCGTGGCCTTTTTGGATCGCCTTGCGGATCATTGTCCGTGCTCTTGTAATCGAAATTTCAGGCATGTGTCGCTCCGCTGTTTGGGTTAAGAAATGGCCTTAGCTGTTGCGCTGCGCCTTAAGTTCCAGACGTCGGCGGTGCAACACAGGTTCAGTGTAGCCCGACGGCTGTTCACGTCCACGAAACACCAAATCACAGGCCGCTTGGAACGCAATCCCGTCAAAGTCTGGCGCCATAGGGCGATACGTAGGGTCATCGCCGTTTTGGGCGTCCACAACAGCGGCCATTTTGCGCATGGCAACCAATGTATCGGCTTCGCTAACGATGTCGTGGTGCAGCCAGTTGGCGATATGCTGCGCGGAAATCCGGCATGTGGCACGGTCTTCCATGAGGGCCACATTGTTGATGTCCGGAACTTTTGAGCATCCCACACCGGCATCAATCCAGCGCACCACGTAGCCAAGAATACCTTGGGCGTTGTTTTCAACTTCGCGCGCGATCTGATCTTTGGTCCACGCCTTGTAGGACGCCAAAGGAATATCCAGCAATGCCTGCACATAGGCACGCCGCCCGCCCGCTTTCAGCTTGGCCTGCACCGCAAAGACATCGACACGGTGATAATGCAACGCATGCAACGTCGCGGCTGTCGGCGACGGCACCCATGCGCAGTTTGCGCCAGATTTAGGATGGGCAATTTTCTGTTCAATCATCGCGGCCATAGCATCGGGCATCGCCCACATGCCCTTGCCAATCTGTGCCTTGCCAGAAAGTCCGCATTCCAGCCCGATATCGACGTTCTGGTCTTCATAGGCACCAATCCATCCCTTACGCTTGATAAAATCTTTGCGGCTAAAGGGCCCTGCTTCCATTGACGTATGAATCTCATCGCCCGTGCGATCAAGAAAGCCGGTATTGATAAAGGCGACGCGCGATTTTGCGGCGCGGATACAGGCCTTAAGGTTCACCGACGTGCGGCGTTCCTCATCCATAATGCCAATTTTAACAGTGTGTTGCGGCAGGTTGAGCGCTTTTTCCACGTGGGTAAAGATGTCGTTGGTGAACGCCACTTCTTCGGGCCCGTGCATCTTGGGTTTCACAACATAAACCGACCCATGCACCGAATTGCCGCTTTCGCGCGCAAGGTCATGCTTGGCGATCAGCGTGGTGATCATCGCATCCATAAGGCCCTCATAGGCCTCGTTGCCGTCACGATCCAAAATTGCGGGATTGGTCATCAGGTGGCCGACATTGCGGATCCACAACAGCGCGCGGCCCTTCAACGTCACGGTGCCACCATCGGGTGCCGTGAACGTGCGATCATCACTGAGGCGACGGGTGACAGTTTTACCGCCCTTTTGCAGCTCCGCTTCAAGATCGCCGCGCATCAGGCCAAGCCAGTTTGAATAGGCCAGAACTTTGTCTTCTGCGTCGACG
Organism: Octadecabacter sp.; assembly: GCA_017886375.1. Lineage (GTDB taxonomy): Bacteria > Pseudomonadota > Alphaproteobacteria > Rhodobacterales > Rhodobacteraceae > Octadecabacter. Next base: position 1,748 of record JAGGNB010000093.1, on the reverse strand, counting down.
CAGGCGACGGAATCTTCGCAATCCATGATCGCTGACACGGCACTTTCCAGCCGCACATCGGCCAGAGTTGCGCGATCATGAGACCCGATCGGGTGGTCCTTTTTGAAGACCAATTCAACGTGCAATCCGTTGTTTTTCAACATGATCGTTTCAGGCTTATCCGCAGCGCCCGTGTAGCCGACAAATTGTTCGGGCATCATCAACAGGTTGCCATCCGTGACAAGCTGACCGTCTGATACCACGTAGGTTTCTGCATCACCGTGCGACGCGCCTTGGATAGGGAACGCATCGTCAAGAAACACGCGCGTGCGCGCAACAACACGGCTGCCGTGGCCGCGATCATAGCCTTTGCCTTGCGCCAAACGGCCCATAGCATCCGTGCCGTAAAACGCATCATAAAGACTGCCCCAACGCGCATTCGCCGCGTTCAGCGCGAACCGCGCATTGGTGATCGGCACTACCAATTGTGGGCCCGGAATGCTGGCAATTTCCGGATCAACATTGGCCGTATCAATCGTAAAATCATCACCTTCGGGGATCAGATAGCCAATCTTGCGCAAGAACGCCTCGTACCCTGCTTCGTCATGGGCTTGGCCGGTGCGCGCACGATGCCAGTCATCAATCTGGCTTTGCAGTTCTTGCCGACGATCAAGCAGGGCTTTGTTTTTGGGTCCAAAGTCATGGATCAGGTTTGAAAAGCCTGCCCAGAACGTCTCTGCATCTACACCGGTCTCAGGCAGGGCCTGCGTGTCGATAAAATCTGCCAGTTCCGTGGCCACAGATAGGCCAGCGCGATCCACTCGATTTGTCATATGGTTTATCCTTTGTATGCCACGGTACACGGCGCTTTCTTGCGATGTAGGACAGATGCCCGATATTGGCAACATGATGCTCTGTCAAAATTGCCAAAACGCGCTTTCAAATTAAGAAAAATAATCAAGATTTCGGCCGATTTGATCTGCAGCGATCAGAACAATAGCGCACCTCGTCCCACACACGCGCCCATTTCTTACGCCACGCAAACGGACGCCCGCAGGTGACGCAGATTTTTTCGGGCAAGTCGGATTTCGCGCGCATTTTCATGACCCTGATATAGTGCGCCCCGCCTTGTAGCCCAGCCCCCGCGCGCCTAAGTTTGAATCAAATAAAGCGGAGAACCCCATGACCGACGCGGCCCCCCAAACGATCTACCTCAAAGACTACCGCCCGTTCGGCTATCATCTGGACGACGTGCACCTGACATTTCGATTGGCAGCATCAGCGACGCGGGTCGTTAGCCGAATTTCCGTGCGCCCGAATGCGGACTTTCCCGGTGAATTCTTTCTGCACGGGCAGGATGTTAAACTGATTTGGGCAAAGATTGACGGCGCGGACGTGACACCTGTTATAACAGCCGATGGTTTGACCTGCGATGTGCCGGACGGCCCATTTGTGTGGGAGGCCGAGGTTGAAATTTCGCCCGCCACCAACACCGCACTTGAAGGGTTGTACATGTCCAATGGAATGTATTGCACCCAATGTGAGGCCGAAGGATTTCGCAAAATAACCTTCTACCCCGACCGCCCCGACGTCATGAGCGTGTTTAGCGTGCGCATTGAAGGCGAACTGCCCGTCTTGCTGTCCAACGGCAACCCGACAAGCAGCGGCGATGGGTGGGCAGAATGGCACGATCCATGGCCAAAACCCGCCTACCTGTTTGCGCTTGTTGCTGGCGATTTGGTTGCCCACTCGGACGGGTTCACCACGAT
>JAGGNB010000026.1 GCA_017886375.1 Octadecabacter sp. | reverse complement strand
CCGCCAGTGTTGATTCCCGCAGCCGCCAGATCGCTGCTTGTCACGCCTTGATTGTTGGTTGGCGGAACAATCGCGGTGCCAGATGGCAGCGGCGTGCCTTGCAATGACGCTTCGCGGCGGGCGCGTTCCAGTTCGTATTGGGCATAGTCGTTGAACCCGACACCTTCGGCGCTGTTGGGAACCGGCTGTTGACACCCTGCCAAGGTCAGCAAGCTAACACCAATAATCAATATCTTTTTCATACGCTTAGCCATGGTATCTACTTTATCTATCTGTCATCAAACGACGTCACTTTATGCGGTTTACCACCATCGGTTCGGTTTTGCCACAAATTGGGCCGCACGTTCCAGTGTGTAAGCCGTATTCAGCAAATCGCCTTCTTCCCACGGCCGCCCGATAAGTTGCAGGCCCAGCGGCAGGCCATTCTTATCGAGGCCTGCTGGCACCGCAATTCCGGGCAATCCGGCGAGGTTTACCGTCACCGTGAACACGTCATTGAGGTACATTTGTACCGGATCCGAATCCGCCATTTCCCCGAGCCCGAAGGCCGCAGAGGGGGTCGCGGGGGTCAGAATGGCATCGATGCCATCGGCGAATACAGTTTCAAAATCACGCTTGATCAGGGCGCGAACCTTGCGGGCGCGGTTGTAATAAGCGTCATAAAATCCGGCACTTAGCACGTAGGTGCCGATCATCACGCGCCGCTTCACTTCGCTGCCAAACCCCTCGGCGCGGGTCTTTTCATACATCTCCGTGATGCCATCGCCCGCATCCAGTTTGGCGCGATGACCAAAGCGCACGCCGTCATACCGCGCGAGGTTTGAAGACGCTTCGGCGGGGGCGATCACGTAATACGCGGGCAGCGCGTATTTGGTGTGCGGCAGGGTGATGTCGCGAATTTCTGCGCCTGCGTCTTTCAGCATCGCGGTGCCGTCAGACCAGAGCTTTTCAATTTCGCTCGACATGCCGTCCATGCGATATTCTTTAGGGATACCAATGACTTTGCCACGAATGTCACCCGTCAAAGCCGCCTCAAAATCCGGCACAGCGAGGTCGGCGGAGGTGCTGTCTTTCGGATCATGCCCCGACATCGCGCGCAGCATAATCGCCGCGTCGCGCACGTCTTTGGTCATTGGGCCCGCTTGATCGAGGGAGGATGCGAACGCCACAATGCCCCAACGTGACACGCGGCCATAGGTTGGCTTGATACCAGTTATGCCAACAAAAGCAGCAGGTTGGCGGATAGAACCACCCGTGTCAGTCCCTGTTGCGGCAAGACAAAGATCGGCTGCGACGGCGGATGCGGACCCCCCAGATGAACCACCGGGGGTCAGTTCGGCCACGTCGTTACCGCGTTTCCACGGATTGACCGCATTGCCGTATACGGAGGTTTCATTGGACGAGCCCATGGCGAATTCATCCATGTTCAACTTGCCCAACATGACCGCACCACCTGCGAACAATTGGCTTGTGACAGTGCTTTCATATTCGGGTTTGAAGCCCGCAAGAATGCCGGATGCTGCTTGTGACGGCACGCCCTTGGTGCAGAACAAGTCCTTGATCCCCAAAGGTATTCCGTTCATGTCGCCGCCGTCTTTGTTGGCGTCTGCAGCGCGGGCCATGTCTATCGCAAGCTCAGGGGTTTTGTGCACGAAGGCATTCAAAGCGCCGGCTTTTTCGATTTCGGACAGGCAGGCTTGCGTCAGCTCAACGCTTGTTAGGTCGCCTTTTTTCAGGGCGTCGCGGGCTTCGGAAATTTTCAGTTTTGACAGATCAGACATTATTCAACAACCTTTGGAACGGCAAAAAAACCTTCGCGGGCATCAGGCGCATTTGAAAGGATTTCAACGGGTTGACCGCCATCAGTGACCACATCGGTGCGCCGTTTCAGGCGCTGTGGGGTGACGGAGGTCATTGGTTCAATCCCCTCAACGTCGACTTCGTTGAGCTGTTCGATAAAACCCAGCATCGCGCTGAATTCTTTGGCCAATTCAGGCAAATCAGCCTCAGGCACTGCGATACGCGCGAGCTTGGCGACACGGCGGGCGGTTTGAATGTCGATGGACATGGGATTTCTCCGTTAGACGTTTGATCCGCTTTACCCGTGGCGCGGCTGGGCTTCAACCTTGGAAAAACCGGCAAACCAGTCGAATTTGTACAAAACATCTCAGAGAGATGCATGGTTTGTACAAAACGTCAGCCGCCTCTTTTTGCGGCAAAGAAAGACTTTAGTAACTTTTCGGACGTCTCTGCGGACAGTCCATCGTAGACTTCGGGTGTGTGGTGACATTGCGGATGCGAGAAAACGCGCGGGGGCTGGGCGACCCCGCCGGATTTCGGATCGGACGCACCGTAATACAGCCGCGCGAGTCGGGCGTTGGAGATGGCCGCGGCACACATCGGGCAAGGTTCGAGGGTGACGTAAATGTCATGCCCTGTCAGCCGTTCTTGGCCCAACGCGGCGCAGGCGGCCCGAATGGCGAGAATTTCGGCGTGGGCCGTCGGATCGTTGAGTTCGCGGGTGCGATTGCCAGCGGTCGCGATCACCAATCCTGTCGGTCCAATCACGGCCGCACCGACAGGCACTTCGCCGCGGGCGGCGGCGGCGCGCGCTTCGTTGAGGGCAGCGTCCATGTGGGTGCGGAAAGTCATGCGCTTTTGTGTCTGGGGATCGGGGTCGTTGGCAAGGACAGGTTTCCCTTCGGGGAGGATATTTTTGAGACAAAGGCAATGCGCGCCGCGCTTGCGATGACCGGTGTGAGCGATTAAGCGGGGCGAATGAATGATGACGAGTCCAAAACACCCGCCCCCAAAGCCAATCCCGACACCAAGGCCATTCCGGGCGATCGCATCGCCAAGGTGCTGGCCCGCGCAGGCGTGGCCAGCCGACGTGATGCCGAAAAGATCATCGAGGCTGGACGCGTCACGGTCAACGGCAAGACCATTTTGACGCCAGCGCTGAACGTGACGGGCAAGGATCGCATTGTGGTTGATGGCAAACCATTGGCCGAACCCGAACCGCCACGCATCTGGCTGTATTACAAGCCAATCGGCTTGGTCACGAGCGAGCGCGATGAAAAAGGTCGCGAAACCGTGTTTGATACCCTGCCCGATGACATGCCGCGTGTGGTGTCGGTCGGGCGGCTTGATATCAATTCCGAAGGGCTGTTGTTGCTGACTAACGACGGTGAGCTGAAGCGTAAAATGGAACTGCCCAGTACCGGTTGGTTGCGCCGCTACCGTGTGCGCATCAACGGGTCCCTGTCGGAGGCCAAGCTGGATGAGTTGCGCGCAGGAATCCAGATTGACGGTGTGCATTACGCCCCCGTCGAGGTCAAATTCGACCGCCAGCAAGGTGCCAATGCCTGGCTGACCATGGGTCTGCGCGAAGGCAAAAACCGCGAAATCCGCAAGCTGATGGAAGCCATGGGCGTGGTCGTGAACCGCCTTTTGCGCATTTCATATGGGCCGTTCCAGTTGGGCACCTTGAAGCCCGGCAAGGTCGAAGAAGTAAAACAGCGTATCGTGCGCGACCAGATGGGTCTGCGCGAAACGCCCAAACCCACGATGGTCGGCAAGGCCGCGGAAAAGGGTAAACGTCCACCCCCCAAGCGCGGCACGGCTGCGTCGGCAAAGCGGTTTACGGATCCCGAAAAGCGCAATTCTGGGCCCGTTAAGCGCAATTCTGGCCCAACGTCGGGCCGCTCGGCGGGGAAACCGCCGCGCAGATGACCCTTGCCCCCGTGATTTGACTGTGCATGGATATGGACTGGATTAAATCGGGTTTTCTGGGGGCGCCGTCATGTCTGTCGAATGTGCCAAAACACAGCTTTTGCGACGTGGCGTTTTGGCGCGCACAATGGCTTTAGGGCCTCGCAAATCCGGTTGTGACCCACTACCTTTGGGCCAGTTGTTTGCCAATAGGAGCCTGATGCATGGTGCGAATGATCCTTATTCTACTGATCGTCACCGCTATTGCGGTCGCAGCTTTCTGGCTGGGTCAAAGGGCGGTTCTGGCAACACAATCCACGCGGGAGGCGCGCTTGCCTGATACAGTAAAAACCATCTCATTTGTCTTGTTGATCCTGCTGATGTTCGGTGTCGTCACCGGCTGGCTTGGGGGGCTTTAGGTTTGGCCAAAAAGTTCGGTGGAAAGTTTAGCCCTGACGAGACAGCGCCTGACGGTATCCGTGAGGCCGTTGTCGATGAGCGCAAGGTCACCGCGGCGGGGTCCAAGGCAAAAGTGCTGTTCGTGCCCGGTGTCTTGCTGGCGTTCTTGTCTTTGAATGAGGGCGCGTTGGATCTGATTTTAGGTCTGATCGGGGCTGGGGTGTTGACGTTGTCTGCGTGGTTGACCCGTGATGGGCTGCGGGCCGCGGCGGCGTTCGAGTTGCGCAAGGTTGCACGAAAGCCAAGCATACCGCGCAAATTGTTCGGGTCTGTTCTGGCAGGTGTCGGCATTGCATTGGCGTCTTTGTCCAACGATCCCAGTGTTTTGGCCGCAATTATCTACGGTATTGTTGCCGCTGGTTTGCACACGGCGGCGTTTGGCATCGACCCGTTGCGCGACAAGCGCATGGAGGGGATTGACACCTTCCAACAAGATCGCGTCGCCAAGGTCGTTGATGAGGCAGAGGCGTATCTGGCATCGATGAAAGATCACATCGACAGTATTGGCGATCGACATCTGGAAACCCGCACAACGCAGTTTCAATTGATGGCGCGACGGATGATCCGCACGGTCGAAGAAGACCCACGCGATCTGACCGGCGCGCGTAAGTTTTTGGGCGTCTATCTGATGGGCGCGCGTGATGCGGCGGCGAAATTTGCTGATCTGTACAAACGCCAGCGCAATGAAGATGCCCGCGCGGATTTTGAGGCGTTGTTGTCTGACCTTGAGCAGAATTTCGCCGCCCGAACCGACAAGATGTTGCTAGATGATCGCGGCGACATGGATATAGAAATTAAAGTGCTGCGTGATCGGTTGCAGCGAGAAGGCCTGTAAACGTGCCAAAAAATAGGGGGACACACGATGTCTGATACTGTCGCAAACAATATGCAAAAAGCCCAAGCGAGCCTGAAAGAGGTGGAAAAAGTCACCGCCGTCGTTCTGGCAGAGCCAAAAAATGAATTGGTGCCGCTTGCGGCCGCTGACAAGACAACCAGTGCCGCGATCAACAAGCGTATGGCCGAACTGGACATGTCAGAAACCAATTCCATCATCTCGTTTGGATCATCCGCGCAAGCCGAATTGCAGGTGATTTCGCAATCCATGCTGCAAGGTGTGCGCAACAAGGACGTCGGTCCGGCGGGCGATTCACTGCGCCAGATCGTGACGACCATTCGCGGATTTAACGTGTCCGAGCTGGACGTGCGCCGCAAACGCAGCTGGTGGGAAGCCCTGTTAGGGCGCATGGCCCCTGCTGCGCAATTCGCCGCGCGGTTTGAAACGGTTCAGGGCCAGATTGACAAGGTCACGGATGATCTTCTCAAGCACGAGCATGTGCTGCTGAAAGACATCGAAAGTCTTGATGTTCTTTATGATAAAACGCTGACATTTTATGACGAGCTGGGGCTGTACATCACCGCTGGTGAAGCCAAGCTGAGCGATCTTGATGCCAAAACGATCCCCGCCAAAGAGGCTGACGTTGCCGCAGCGCCCGAGGATAAGGGTGTCATGATGGCGCAGGAATTGCGCGATATGCGCGCAGCCCGTGATGATCTGGAACGCCGTGTGCACGATCTGAAACTCACGCGTCAGGTGACGATGCAGTCTCTGCCGTCGATCCGTTTGGTGCAAGAAAACGACAAATCACTGGTCACGAAGATCAATTCGACGCTGATCAACACGGTGCCACTTTGGGAAACCCAACTGGCGCAGGCGGTGACGATCCAACGCTCTGCCGAGGCGGCCGTGGCCGTGCGCGAAGCCAATGATCTAACCAACGAATTGTTGACGGCAAATGCGGAAAACCTGCGATCAGCCAACAAGATGATCCGCACCGAGATGGAGCGCGGCGTGTTCGATATCGAAGCGATCAAGAAGGCCAATGCGGACCTGATCGGCACCATCGAGGAATCGCTGCAGATTGCGGATGAGGGCAAGCGCAAGCGCGCCGAGGCAGAGACCGAGTTGAAAAACATGGAAGCCGAATTGAAGTCCACGTTGTCAGCAGCCAAGGCGAGCGGGACGGCATCCGGCCACAACATCGCGTCGTCTGCAGGAGCGTAGGCAACTTGGGCAAACTGGCAGGCGGCATTTGCGGAAAAGTGGCGGGCCTTGCGGTCTTGCTGACCCTTGCCGCCTGCACAGCGACGGGGCCGTTGCCCGTGTCGCCGTCGCCGCAGACAAGACCAAGCGGGTTGATGGTGTCGCCACCTGCCCCCGAATTGGCACCCCGATCTGACGCCAGCCGCGACCTGTCGGTGCATTTCCAGCGCGTACAAAATGATCTGGTGGCGCGTGGATTGCTGCGCACGGACGGTGGCGGGCCAGACACCACCTATACGGATACGGTTTTGGCGCGTAATTTTGTGCGGATCGCGCTGTTTGACGAATTTGTCGCAACGCCGACCGGCCTGCGCGCGCAGCCAACGATTTCACGCTTGCGGCGTTGGGAACAACCTGTGCGGTTTGTTGTGGAATTCGGCGCGACGGTGCCAGACGATCAGCGCCGTGAGGACATTCAATCGGTGGGTACGTTCGTGTCGCGGCTAAGTCGCGTCACGGGCGAGCCGATGAGCATGAGCGATACAGACCCGAATTTTCACGTCTTGATCCTGAACGAGGACGATCGGTTCGGCTATGAGGCCCAGCTGCGTGCCTTGGTACCCGGAATTGACGATACAAGTGTCCAAGCGTTCATGGATGTGCCGCGCGACACGTTGTGTCTGGTGCTGGCGTTTTCAGAAGGTGGCAGCCCGCAATATTCCAAGGCTGTGGCGTTGATCCGTGGCGAACACCCCGATCTGATGCGGCTGGCCTGTATCCACGAAGAACTGGCGCAGGGCTTGGGGCTGGCCAACGACAGCCCGTATGCGCGCCCGTCGATTTTTAATGATGACGAGGAATTCGGATTGCTGACGACGCACGATGAATTGCTGTTGAAAATGCTATACGATGATCGCCTGCAAACCGGCATGACTGCGGCCGTGGCCGCACCGATTGCGCGGGTGATTGCGACAGAATTGATGAACAACGGGCCCGCCTAGCTTTGGCGTGTCGGGACAGATTTAACTAAGACAGGAGCCACGAACATGGGCATTCTCGATTTTCTCACCGGTGAATTTATTGACGTCATTGAATGGACCGATGACACCCGCGACACGATGGTGTGGCGGTTTGAGCGCGAGGCGCATGAGATCAAATACGGCGCCAAGCTGACGGTTCGCACCGGTCAGGCGGCTGTGTTTGTGCATGAAGGCCAGCTGGCGGACGTGTTTACGCCGGGTCTTTACATGCTTGAGACGAACAACATGCCGATCATGACGACGTTGCAGCACTGGGATCACGGGTTCAAATCGCCGTTCAAATCGGAAATTTATTACGTCAACACGACACGGTTCAACGATCTGAAATGGGGCACTAAAAACCCGATCATGCTGCGTGATCCTGAATTTGGGCCGACCCGTATTCGGGCGTTTGGCACCTATAGTGTGAAGGTCACCGACCCCGCCAAGTTCCTGACAGAGATTGTCGGCACCGACGGCGAATTCACCATGGACGAGATCAGTTTCCAGATCCGCAACATCATCGTGCAGGCGTTCACCCGAACGATTGCAGCATCTGGAATCGCGGTGCTGGATATGGCCGCCAACACCGCCGATCTGGGTAAACTGATTGCAGGCGCGATTGCCGATACGGTTGCGGAATACGGCATTTCGATTCCTGAATTGTACATCGAAAACATCAGCTTGCCCCCTGCGGTTGAGGCCGCTTTGGACACGCGCACATCGCGCGGTTTGACCGGTGATTTGGACGCACATATGAAATACGCCGCCGCAGAAGCACTGCGAGCTGGCGGCGAAGCGTCGGGTGCCATGGGCGCTGGCATGGGGGCCGGAATGGGCATGGCGATGGCACAGCAAATGGCAAATCCTTGGGCGCAAAAGATCGCACCTGCGGCGCCACAAGCGGCTCCACCACCGCCACCTGTCGAACACGTTTGGCATATTGCCGAGGCGGGCAAGACCACGGGGCCGTTTTCCAAGGCGTCGTTGGGTCGTATGGTGGTCGATGGTACATTAACCCGCGCCAGCATTGTCTGGACACAGGGTCAGGACGGCTGGATGGCAGCCGATGAGATCGCTGAATTGGCGCAATTGTTTACAGTGATGCCACCACCGCCACCTGGTGCGTGATCAGATTTGCCGCAAGGGTTTGACGGGTTATAGGGCTTTCGGGACTGATACCAATGTCGTGTGGATCGTGGGGTCAGGGGCTAACGGGCTGGTGGTCGCAGACGCGCTGCGTCTGATTGCGCCGCAGGTCTTCCGTAAACGGCAGGTCTTGTCTGTATTCCCGTGAAACTTTTGGCGCACAGCGCGCGTGGCTAGACCATGAACACATCGCGATACCTTCGAACCCCAAGTCGTCGGACGGTGCTGAAAATCCTCCATTGGGGGATCGTGCCATTGTTCTTTTGGTTCGTGTTGGTGCAGCCGCGTGACGTGATGCGTTGGGGAACGTTCTGGGTCGATCTCCATTCAGTATTCGGGCTGGTGTTCGTGTCGGGCACGCTGATGTGGTTTACACTTTATCTGCGCAAAGGGCTGGCAAGCCGCCCCGGACCCAAGCTGCAAGGCTGGGCGCGCAAAGTGCACCGCCCCCTGCATATCACGCTGATGTGGGGGCTGTTCGGGGTCGCGGTGACGGGGTTTTTGCTGGGTTTGACAAGTTCGGTGCAGCTTTGGGCGGGGGATATCGTGCCGATTGCCTACCCCATGGGCTGGCCGAAGCTGAATGATCTGGTCGGCATCGTGCATTCCATCGAATTTTACACGATTGCGGTTTTGGCGATTGCCCATGCGGGATTTCACATCTGGCGGCACATAAAACTGCGCGACAATGCGCTGCGTATTATGGCGCCGAAGGTGTTTCACCGTTATCTGTAGCGGATGGAATCTATTGATATGCCCCACCCCGACTCTGAACACCGTTTTCCTTGCAACAATTGCGGGTCCGATCTTCGGTTTGACCCCGGTCAGAACCAATTGATTTGCGACCATTGCGGCAATACGGAAGCGATTGAAGTCGGGCTTTGGCGTGCTGACTCGTTGAAGGAAATCGATTTTCGCAGCGCCGTCGCGGGCGATATTCCAGAATCAGAAATTGAGGAAACGCGCGTTGTGTCCTGCCCCAATTGCGGCGCGCAAACCGAATTTAACGAAACCGTACATGCCGCGGAATGCCCGTTTTGTGCCACACCCGTGGTGACGGACACGGGGCTACATCGCCACATCAAGCCGAAGGGGTTGTTGCCGTTCGGGTTGGACGAACGCGCCGCACGCGCCAAGATGACCGACTGGCTTGGCAGTCTTTGGTTTGCGCCAAACGGGTTGCAAGACTACGCCCGAAAGGGGCGGCAGCTGTCAGGCATTTATGTGCCGTACTGGACGTTTGATGCCGACACCAAAAGCCAGTATTCCGGCCAGCGCGGCACGCATTATTACGAAACCCGCACCGTCACGCGCAAGGGCAAAACCGAACAGGTGAGGGTGCAAAAAACCCGGTGGCACGGCGTGCAGGGCCGCGTTGCGCGGTTTTTTGACGATGTGCTGGTGCTGGGGTCACAGTCCTTGCCCAAGAAATACACCGACGCGCTGGAACCGTGGGATTTGTCGGCGATGGAACCTTATCAGCCGCAATATCTGGCTGGCTTTCGCGCCGAGGGCTATCAGGTTGAACTTGCGGATGCGTTCAAGGAAGCGCGCGTCCATATGGACGCGGTCATCCGCCGCGATGTAAAACACGACATTGGCGGCGATGAACAACGGGTGGGGTCAGTGGATACGGCAATCGGCACGTTGACGTTCAAACACGTGCTGCTGCCGGTCTGGATGGCCGCGTATAAGTATCGTGGCCGTACGTTCCGTTTTGTCGTGAACGGGCGCACGGGCCGCGTTCAGGGTGAGAGGCCCTATTCAAAGATCAAGATAGCGATTGCGGTGATTTGTGGTTTGATTGTCGCCGGAATAGTTGGAATTGTTATCGCTAACAGTCAGTGATAAACATCTGCGAGATTTTGGATTGCGAAGGACCAGCACAATGATTCTGACCTGTGGGGAAGCCCTGATTGATATGCTGCCGCGCGAAAGTACGCAGGGTGAGGCCGCGTTTGCCCCCTACCCCGGCGGTGCGGTGTTCAATACGGCAATCGGGCTGGGACGCTTGGGTGTGAAGACGCAATTCTTATGCGGCATGTCGTCCGATTTTCTCGGCGACATTTTGCGCACTGCGCTGGACGAGAGCGATGTTGATCACAGCCCGTCGCCGCGCCTGTATGCGCCCTGCACCGTGGCCTTTGTCAAACTGGTGGACGGGCAAGCAACCTATGCGTTTTACGACGAAAAATCGGCAATGCGATCCCTGAATGATGCGCCGGAAATCGACGCGGATGCGATGTTTTTCGGTGGCATTTCACTGGTCGGGGACGGCTGCGGCGACACCTATGAGGCGCTGATGCTGCGCGAAGCGCCCCGCCGTGTGACGATGATTGACCCCAACATCCGCCCGTCGTTCATCAAGGACGTGGTCGCGTACCGCGCGCGGATCAACCGGATGATGGCGGCAGCGGACATCATCAAACTCAGCGATGAAGACTTGCACTGGATGGAAGGCGAAGGCGATCTGGCCGAACTTGCCAAGGGGCTGGTGGCCAAGGGCGCCAAGCTGGTCTGCATCACCGAAGGCGCCAAAGGTGTCACCGGATACTCGGCAGAACACACCGTGTTCGTCCCGTCCGAACGCGCAGTCGTCGTCGACACTGTCGGTGCCGGTGATACGTTTAATTCAGGCACGCTGGCCGGTTTGGATCGTGCGGGCGCTTTGACCAAGGAACGCATCGCAAACCTGAGCGCTGAGGAAATTCACGCCGCGTTGCATCTGGGCGTGCGGGTGGCAGCGGTGACGGTGTCACGGGCTGGTGCGAACCCGCCAACGGCGGCAGAACTTGGCCTGTAAGTCGCGCTTATGCGGGCGCTGATCCAGCGGGTGACGTCGGCGCAAGTGCATGTGGACGGTGCGCTGATCGGGCAATGTCAGGCGGGCGTTCTGGTGCTGGTCTGTGCCATGCAGGGCGACAGCGATGATCTGCCAGCTAGACTCGCCACAAAAATTTCCAAGCTGCGGATATTCAAGGATGACGCGGGCCGGATGAACCGGTCTTTGCTGGATGTTGGGGGCGCAGCATTGGTCGTCAGTCAGTTCACCTTGGCGGCAGACGTTTCGCGCGGCAACAGGCCAGGGTTTTCGGCAGCTGCACCGCCTGAGGATGGGGATCGACTGTATCGCGCTTTCGTTGCTGAAATGCGTAGAACCGGCGTCGAAACCGCCACAGGGCAGTTTGGCGCGGATATGACGGTGTCATTGGTCAATGACGGGCCAGTGACGATCTGGCTGGATACCGACAGTTAAGCCTTGCGCAGTTGGCCAACGACGCTGGCGACACAAAAAATAACAGACGCAAAGCAGATGATCGACGGCCCCGCCGGCGTGCCGAAAGACCGCGCCGCATACAGCCCACCAATGGCCGCGACGACACCGATCAATGTCGCCCTGGCGGCCATGGTCATGCGCGGCGAAGGGGGCGGTTTTGGACGGATAGGAGGATGCCATCTATAGCTTATTGTTATATTATAACATCCATTGAATGGCGCAACTATGACCGATCAACAAGTCTCCAACAGATGAAAAACCGATATGCGCCCGATTTTACCCCTCCTCGTCCTGATGATGCCGATGACCGCGTGGGCGGATGTGCCAAAGGTTGTCACCGATATTGCACCGCTCCACAGCCTCGTGGCGCAGGCGATGTCGGGGGTGGCGTGCCGGACGGGTTGATCAGCGGCGCGTCATCGCCGCACGACTTCCAATTTACGTTGTACAAGCAGAGGCCGTTCAAGACGCCGATCTGGTAATTTGGATGGGTGCAGATTTGACGCCGTAGTTAGGCTAGGCTTTGGAAACCTTAACCACACCGGACCGCGAATTTGAGCTGTTGATGAGTGAAAATTGGCCGTGGTTGGAGCGGCGTGACTGGGGGGATGGTCATGATGATCACGGTCATGATGAGGACAGCATTCTGGACCCACACGCATGGCTGAACCCGCAGATGGCGATGGTTTGGACCCGCCATATTGCATTTGCCTTGCGCAGTCTGGACCCCGAAAACGAAGCGGCCTACCTCGCAATGCAGGCGCAACTGTTGCGAGATTAGTCGAGTTAAATCAAGAGATTGCAGCGCAAATGGGCGATCTGCCGCGCGAGGGGTTTTGGTTCCCCATGATGCCTGTCAGTACTTTGGGCAGCGTTACGATGTGCAGGCCGTTGGAACGATTTCGCTCAGCGATGCGGCCAGCCCCAATCCTGCCCAGATCGCCGAATTGCGCGATTTGGTGCGCGAAGGGAGCAGTGCCCGCACGGCAATCTCCGACCCCATGGGCGCGGCATTTGCACCGGGACCAGAGCACTACGAACAAACTTTACGTGCGATAGCAGCGGATTACGCGCAGTGTTTTGGCGACTAAAGCGGTTTTGCGCAAAAGGCTGAATTCACGGCCCCAGACAGACTGACTTTCATGCCTGCCTTTGTCTCAAAAATATCCCCGCCGGAGGCTCCCGACCTAAAAATCGGTTGGCGCGCCACCCTCGGATTTGCGCCGTGCCACGAAGTCTTCCAGTTCGGAGCGGATCGCGGCGTCCATGGGTGGTTCTTGGAAATTGGCAATGATGTCTTTGAAGATGCGATGGGCGCGCTGTGCGGTCCATTCGCCGCCCGCGATTTCCCACGCCTCAAAATTGCGCCAGTCGCTGACGAACGGTTCATAAAACGCCTTTTCGTAGCGGTCTTGGGTGTGTTGGATGCCAAAGAAATGACCTGCCGATCCGACTTCTTTGATTGCATCGAACGCGATGTCGGCAGGGGTCGTAGCGGTGATTTGCGGTTCCATGTAGCGCTGGATCATTTGGATAACTTCACAATCCATGACGAATTTTTCAGGCGATGCAATCAGCCCGCCTTCAAGCCAGCCCGCCGCGTGGTAGACCATATTGGTGCCCGATTGTACGGCCGCCCAGAGGGAATTTGACGTCTCCCACATGGCTTGGCCGTCCGGCACGTTGGCGGCGCACACGCCACTGGATCGCATCGGCAGCCCGTAAAACCGGGCCATTTGGCCGGTCATTTGCGTGGCACGCATATATTCGGGGGTGCCGAACGCGGGCGCGCCGGATTTCATATCGACGTTTGAGGTGAACGTGCCGATGACACAGGGCGCACCGGGGCGGACGTATTGGAACAGCGCAATTGCAGACAGCGCTTCGGCGATGGACAAAGACACAGCACCCGACATGGTCACCGGCGCCATGGCCCCCGCAAGCGTAAACGGCGTGACGACAACGGCCTGACCACGGCGCACGCAGCGCAGGCATCCGTCAATCATCGGCACGTCATGTTTAAGCGGCGAGGTCGAGTTGATGTTGGTGTACATCCGCGGCTTGGATTCGAATTCTTCGTCCGTCCAGCCACCGGAAATACGCACCATTTCCATCACGTCCTCGACGCGTTCTTTGCCCAAACTGTAGGCATGGCCAACCTTGTCCGTCAGGGTCATTTTATCAAACACCACATCAAGGTGACGCACCGAGGCATGCACATCCACGGGTTCCACCGGATAGCCGCCCGCGAAGTGTATGCAGTTGAAATGTTGGGTTAATCGCAGCAAATCAGCGCATTGTTTGCGGTTGCCCGAAACTTTCTTGCCGATCTCAAGGTCGAAATAATTGGGCGGCGACGACACGTTGCCAAACAGGATATGCCCGCCGCCCAGCGTGATTTTTCTGTCGGGGTTGCGCGGGGTGATGTCGAATTGTTCAGGCGCTTTGGCGATCATTTCCATGACCCAGTCGCGGCCCATTTTGACGTTGGTGCCGTCAACGGTGCAGCCGGCTTGTTTGAACAGCTCCACCGCTTCTTCGTTCAGAAATTCGATGCCAATTTCTTCGAGTATGCGCATTGCGCCGTCGTGAATGGCCTGCACCCCGTCTCCGTCCAGTGGTTCTGTCGGACGGTCGGTGTTGATCGGCAAACGCCACGGCATTTGATTGATGTCGGACGTGAGCCGTTTGGCGGTATTGGCAGCGCGCCCACCTGAGCGCCGGCGTTTCGGGGGTGCAACGTCAGACATCGTAGTATCCTTTTCGGGTTCTCCTTAATCTGACATGCCTGCGCCTCTGCGCCCTGCGTTTAGCGACAAAAGATGTCGCGAACCAAACGCGCGAGGGCTTACAAGTTCAACCATTCAGGCAGTTCAGCGATGGAATTCAGCACAACGTCGGCGTGGGGCGCAAGCGCTGCGCGTCCTGCCACACCTGTCAGAACGGCGACCGTGGCCATGCCCGCGCCACGCCCTGCGTGCAGGTCATGGGTGCTGTCGCCGACCATCACACACTCGGACGGGGCCAACCCTGTCGCATCACAAAAGCCCAACAATTGCCCGGGTGCGGGCTTGCCGCCAAAGCCAGAATCAAACCCTGCGATGAAATCAAGCAATGCTTCGATGCCCGCCACCCGCAGGTGCGCGCGGGCGGGGGATTCGGCGTCATTGGTGGCAACACCGACCTTCAGCCCCGCCAATTTAAGCGTGGTGATAAATGCGACAAGCGGTGTCGTTTCAACCTGCGGCGCGCGTGTCGCGGCGGCGTTAAACCGCGCAATCAAGGCGCTGTGGTCGGTTTCGGCAATGAGCGGCAAAACCGCCTGCGCAATCTCATCCACAGTGCTGGCGATCACGAGGCTTTCAGGCAAGAACTGCCCCGCGGCAAGGTCATACCCAAGGGCTGCGGCAAGTGGCACAAGTTGATCGGGATCGCCTGCGGTTTCAGCTTCAAACACGTTTCGTGCCCATGCGCCCCATGTCGCGTTGAAATCAAACAGCGTGCCATCTTTGTCGAAAATGATGCCTTTTACGGGCCGCGAAATCATGTCCAATGGACCACTTCCGCGCCCGGTAATGAATAACGTGCTGTTAACGGTTCTTCATACTTTACCCCGTTTGAGTCGCAAAATTCGATGACCCAAGCATCATCCATGGTCACGAAATCCAGCACAGAACCGAGGAAAGCGGGGTTTTCCGCCTGCCCCGCGATGTCGTCTGCATTTGCCCCAGAAGACCCTAAAAATAAGGGCAAAAGTTCCTCCTTGGAGGCAAGCCATGTGAGGGCGGAAAGGGCGATCTGTTCGGCTCGTTCAGGAGTCATTGTTGGATGTTACCAATACGGAAAGGGTTTCTTAACCATTTAAGGGGCAAAGTTGCTTAAGAGAGTTTGGGGTAACGCTCAGAAGGAAACAAGATGGCCGGCGATATTCTCATTATAGACGGTGTAGCCACCAACCGCATTGTGCTGAAGGTCAAACTTCTCGCGTCGCAATACCGCGTCCGACCCTGCGCCACGCTGAACGAAGCGCGCACCGAAATTGCGGCGTCACTGCCCGATTTGATCCTGTTGGACATCAGCAACGACGCTGAGCGAATGCACGCGTTTTGCCAATCTCTGAAGGCCGACGCGAACACCAACCTGATCCCGATTATTGCGACAGGCGGGTTCAAGACCCCGCGCGACCGTGTCGTCGCACTTGAAGCCGGCGCGGATGACGTTTTGACCAAGCCGTTTGACGATCATATCTTGCAGGCGCGCATTCGCAGTCTGCTGCGCGGGCGCGATGCACGCCAAGAACTGCGGATGCGCGAAGATACCCGGACGGCGCTTGGTTTTGCCGAAGCCTGCGATGGATTCAAAGCCCCTGCACGGGTGGTGGCTGCGGTCACAACCGACACGCTGGCGCCGGATTTGTCGCAGTTGTCGCAAACCCTTGAAAACGTCCAGATGACCTCATTGCAGGCCGAATGCTTGACCGATCGTGACTTGAATTCAGGGTCCACGGATCTGTTTTTGCTCGATTTTCGTGCGGGGCTAAGCGACGATAATGTCTTGTTTCGCATCCTGTCCGAATTGCGCACCCGATCCACCACGCGCCATGCCGGAATCTTGGTGTTGTTGCCCGAAGACGCGCGCCATGCGGCGGCAATGGCGTTGGACCTCGGGGCGAGTGATACGGTCTGTTCGACAGTTGATGCAGGTGAAATCCGGCATCGTTGCGCGGTGCTGATCCAAGCCAAACTTGAGGCGGACGCGCTGCGTCGCACGGTTGAAACCGGACTTGAGGCGGCGATCACCGATCCACTCACAGGGCTGTTCAACCGTCGTTACGCCATGCCACATTTGTCGCGGCTGTCGGCGCAAAGCCGCAAAAACGGGCGGCAATTCGCGATTATGGTTCTGGACCTCGACCATTTCAAAGCCATCAATGACACCTACGGCCATAAAGTCGGGGATGAGATTTTGCGCCAAACCGCAAGCCGTTTGCAGGGCAATTTACGCGCTGTGGACTTGCTTGCGCGCATCGGTGGGGAAGAGTTTCTTGTCGCGATCCCCAACAGCGACGTCTTTCATGCCCGCACCGCCGCCGAACGGCTGCGCAAATTAATCAGCGGCGCACCCTTTTTTGTTGGCCCAGACCAAAAAGAAGTCCGCGTGACGATGTCCGTTGGTGTCAGTCTGAGCGACGGACAGGAGGCCACGGATGTGGTTGATGATCTTGGTGAATTGGTCAGCGCGGCGGATGTTGCGCTTTATGCGGCCAAAAGCGGTGGTCGCAATAAGGTCAGCCTGTCAGCCGCCTGATGACACACCACACGCCTGCGGACCCGCTGCGCGCAGGGGGTCCACAGTTCTTATTGGCGCGCACGGGGCGCGCGACGCATTTGTTCTTCCAACCGGTCCGCGAATGCGGCGCGTTCGCTGGCGCTCATGTCGTCGATCTGCGCGCTCACAGCGCCCAAAGCCGTCTCCTGTCCGGACCGAAATCTGTCGCGTTGGCGCATGAGCACAGTGCGAAATGCGTCCTCATCAAACTCATCCGCGCGCAAGGTCGCGAGCAATGCATTCATATCGCGCCGCATTTCTGATCGGTCATCGCGTTCAAACGCGCCACTGTTGCGCAGGGCATCGCGCACAGCGTCGCTGCGCGCACCTTCCATCGCGCGGGTCAACGGACTGACGGTCAAATCGAACCGCTGACCTGCGCCCGGTTTGCCCCCGTTGAGGGCCACACCTGCGGCAACGCCGATAATCAGCAGGTTCAAGGCCAGTGATCCAATCAGCACAATTCGTTGTATACGCTGTGATTTCGTCTTTTCTTTGGCCATAATCAGCCCTCCAACCCTGCGAATACGTCGCTTTCAAACAGGGGCACTTCGATGGTGGCCCCCCAAATCCCCGCAGACAAATCTGACAGAGCCGCGGGTGGCGCGACCCCGATCCAAAGGCCTGCAACCGTCGCGGCCGCCAAACCACTGAAGGTCGGCCAGCCGCCGATAACATCAAGCAGCATGGCCCCAAGGCTTTGTTTGCGGCGGGTGATAACAGGTGCGGACCCTGCCAACACGCTGTCGGCGTCCAGCATGATGCGGTCCATCAGCGCGTCCGACGGGGCCACATCCGGCGTGCGGGCCAGCGTAAACGCGGCGTCTAGCATTTTGTCATCCGTGGTCATCGTCATACCCCAATTCATCTTTGCGCCCAGATAGTTTTGCAATCAGGGCACGTTTGCCCCGTGCTATCAGACTTTCAACGGTGCGCACGTTGGTGTCCATAATGGTGGCAATTTGCGGATTGCCCAGTTCTTCCAGATGGCGCAGCGCCACGGCCTGCGCCTGCCGGTCCGGCAGATCTGCCAATGCGCTGTGCAAAGCCGCCGATCTGGCGGTGTCTTGCATGTCTTGCGCAGCGGATTTGCGCGGATCACTCGGTTCTTCAATCGCATCGAGCGAAACACCGCGGCCAGATTTTCGCAAACGATCCGTGCACAGGTTGGCCACAACGCGGTATAGCCACGTGGTGATCTGCGCGCGGTCCGCGTCCCAATCAGGCGCGATTTTCCACAGTCGCATCATCGCGTCTTGTGCAACATCTTCGGCCTCTGCGCGGTTACCAAGCATGCGGTACGCCTGCCCCATAACGCGCGGGGTCAATCGCTGCGTCAACACCATAGCCGCACCACGATCGCCGCCCGCAAACGCCGCGAGAAGATCCGCGTCGCTTTGGGGCGCACTTTGGAGCGCGCGTTGAACACCAGCCTGATCCGTCATCAATTATCCAGCTACCCATATCATCCATCCCTCGCAAGGGTGCGCAGCGCGAAGGTATTTCCCCGCGCTGCGCGTTTCGTTTAGTGATCGCCGCGTTGTCCGTGTTGACGGCGCCCGCCATTGTCTTGCATGCGGGTCTGGGCCTCGGCGAATTCTTCCGCGCTCAGGCTGCCGTTGTCATCGGCATCGGCACGCTCAAACATGCGATCTGGTCCGCGATCCCCACGACCTTCGCCGCGATCCGCCCTTTGGGCTGCCAGTTCATCGGCTTGCAACAGACCATCGCCGTTGGTGTCGGCCCTTTCGATCTGCTCAGCGGCGCGGCCTGCTGCGCGGTCCTGGCGGGCCGTATCAGCGCGGGCGATCAATTCTTCAACCGACAATGCGCCGTCGCCGTTGGTGTCCGTTTCAGCAAAATGCGCAGCGGCACGGGCCTGCATCGCGGCCTCAATTTCGTCGCTGGTCACAGCGCCATCAGAATTGATGTCGAGGTCTTCGAACGCTGGCATTTCCATGCGAGGCGGGTTGGCTTCGCGGGCCTCGGCGGTGGCCGCCAATGTCATGCCTGCTGCGATTGCTGCCAAAAGAAATCTCGTTTTCATTTTTATCGTCCTTTTTGGGTCTTGTGGTGACGACCAGTCAGGCCGTCGATGCAGATAGAACGGATGGCGCGCGGGTTTCCGTCGCAGACTGCGGAATTATTTTGCGCTGGCTTTTGGGGTGGTGCGGTTTTCTGGACATGGGCGCGACACTATCACCCCTATGAATTCACACCTTACAACGGCACAACAGCGTTTCAGAGATTGAGGACATTATGCCAAATCAAAACGCCATTCCCAAAGACGACCGCCCAACCAAACCCGCCATGTGGCGCGGTTTGCGTCGTCGTTGTCCGAACTGCGGCGAAGGTATGATGTTTGTGGGCTACCTGAAGGTCGTCGATCGCTGCCCTGTGTGCGACGAAGATTTGCACCATCAGCGCGCGGACGACGGACCTGCATATCTGACGATTCTGCTGGTGGCACATCTTGTGGCCGTGATGATGCATTTTGGCTGGACGCAGTTTCGCCCCGACCCGATGGTGTTCGCGACCGTGTTGACGATTGTCAGTGTGGCGCTTTCGCTTTATCTTTTGCCGAGGCTAAAAGGCTTGGTCGTGGCCATCCAATGGTCGCGGCGGATGCATGGATTTGGGGGCACATCCTGACCCCGACACGTGGGGCAGCGATGGGTGATATTTTGGACAAAACAGCGCTACGGGACGCAGCAACAGTAATTGTACTGCGCGACCGTGCAACGCGGCCTTGCGTGTTGATGGGCCAGCGCGGCGCGTCGGCGGCATTCATGCCGAACAAATACGTCTTTCCCGGCGGTGCAGTTGACGCAGGTGACGGCGCGATTGAACTCGCTCGCGGGTTGTCGCAGATCGATGCAGATCGATTGGCCGAACACAGCACGCGCACGCCCGAGACCCTCGCCGCCGCAGCAATCCGTGAATTATGGGAAGAAACCGGCCAAATTCTAGGCACGCCCACGCGCTGGCCCGATGCGCCGCAAGGCTGGCGCGGGTTCGCGCGCAGCGGACATCGCCCTAATGCGTCAGCTTTGCAGTTCGTGTTTCGCGCCGTAACACCGCAAGGTCGCCCACGCCGGTTTGATGCACGGTTTTTTATGGTTAACGCGGATCAGCTTGTCACCGACCCCGACGATTTCACAAACGCCGAGGATGAGTTGGGCCACCTTCATTGGGTCCCGTTGAGCGAGGCGCGCGCGCTTGATTTGCCGTTCATCACCGAGGTTGTACTGGCCGAGATCGCGTCAGGCCTGCACCGCGACGGCCCACCTGACACCGTGCCGTTCTTTCGCAATGACGACGAGGCGCATCTGGTGACACGGCTTGGTGGTGTCAGCCCGCTTGAACCCTAAGTGACCAAGACCAGCACCAACACCGACAGGACCAATAAGCCGCCGCCTTGTACCTCACGGCGGCTGACTTTTTCGTTGAAAAAGAACATCGTAAGCGCGAGGGAGAACAGCAATTCGATCTGCCCCAACGCTTTGACATAGGCAACCGTTTGCAACGTGAAGGCGACGAACCAACAGGTTGATCCGATCATACTGGTGATCCCCACAAGGCTTGATACGCGCCATGTGGACAGCACGCGGCTGATTTCACCGCGATCAAACAGGCGCAACCAGATCGCCATGGCGATGGTTTGCGCCGTGGTGACGCAGGCCAATGTCAGTGTCGCGCGCAAGAACACATCACCTGTGTCCAGCGACAGCGACGCCCCGCGATACCCGACACCGGAACAGGCAAACAATAGCCCAGATGCAAGCCCAAGTCCCGCCGCGCGGTTCAGGATACGTTTGTGCCACGCGTCTTGTGACGCACCAGGTGGGTCCGACAGCAACACAACGCCAGCCAGCCCGATCAGAATGGCACCAAACGCCAACCATGTGACGCCCTCGCCCAGAATAAGCAGGCCGACGAACACGGCCATCAACACTTCGGTCTTTTTGAACGTGATACCGACGGCAAAGTTGCGATGCGCAAACAGCGCCACAACGCACATCGTCGCGAGGATTTGGGCAGCGCCCCCAACCAGCGCGTAGGCCCAAAACACCGGCGGGATCGCGGGCAGCGATTGCGCGGTGATGCTGGCGTAGATCAGCACGCCCAGCACCACGAGGGGCGATGAATAGATGAACCGCGCGAAGGTCGCGCCGCCCGTGCTTAGCTGCGTTGATTTAAGCTGCTTTTGCAGACCAAAGCGCGCGGTTTGCGCAACTGCAGCCAAAAGGGTGATGGGGATCCAAGCGTCCATGGCCCGTCATGCACGCTCAGTCGTCTTTGCGCCAGAGGGGATGGGGAACAGGGTCTTTGGCGTGCCAGAAATACCGGCGGAACACGTCGCCGTAAGATGTGAAAACGTAGCCGTCGTTGCGGCGCAGATAATGCGCGCGATTGGTGGCGTAAAGTGCAGGAAGATCGTACCACGCCACGTTGGGATGCATGTGGTGAACAACGTGTAGATTGTTGTTTAGGAACAATAATGCCAGTGGCCCATGGTCTTCGACAATGACAGTTCTGGCGCGGCATAGATCATGGGCACGGTGTTCAAGAAACGTGCGGATGCGCAAGATTGAATGGCCAATATAAGCGCCAATCGCGTAGGCCCAAAACGGCAGCGGCGCCGCCCAAATAAGCGCCACAACCATTGCGACGGCCGGAATATGCGCGACCCATCCACGGATCACATCACGCTCGCCCGCGCGACAGGCCCGCAGATCGCTGGCCATCCACATGAACTGGCCGACCAGCGGCCCGATCAAAAGCCGCCCCAAAAGGCGATTGTTAAACCGCAACACCGCGCGCATTGGCGCGGCCAATCCCACCCAGATGACCGGATCAAGATAGTTGCTTTCGGGATCATCATAGGGGTCGGTCAAATGTTCGTCGCGATGATGGGCAAGATGGGTGGATCGAAACCGCGCATAAGGCACAACCAGCGTGAGCGCGGGGAAAACCAGCGCGACATTCAGTGTTTGATTGGCAAAGGGATGACCGTGTACGACTTCATGCGTCAGCGACGCATGCAGCGCAATGATCGGCCCCAACACAAGGATCGCAGCCCATGTCGGCAAGACCCACAGCGCCAAAAACGCCCCGAGATAACAGACAGCTGCCAAACGAACCGTCGGCCATTCGACAGCTCTGCTGGGCGCAAGCGTCGCGCTGCGATCAGACATTGCGACCCCAATGCACACGATCCCAAACCCGTTCATAAAGCACATAACTCGACAGGCCAATCGACGCATTCACCACCGCCATCGCACCCCCAACAACAAAAGAACCCGTCGCGATGAAACCCACGGTCAGCATCACGCCAAGCCCGATCAGGTTCCAGATAATGGCTTTGACGAGTGTACGTTTGCGCGTGTCCATAGGTGCTCCGTAACCTGTTTTCTTTGGTCTACTAGCAACGCCATGCTGACGGAATTCTGGAAAGGGTTACCAAAACGTGCATTTGGTGATAAGTATCACCTTATGCTTCAAAATATCGACAAACGCGCCCGAGCCCTGCTGTTTCGAACCCGCCTGCGGGAGGCGATGACGACGCAGAACGCCACGCAATCCGGCCTCGCGCGCGCCATTGGCGTAGACAGATCAACCGTTTCGCAACTGCTAACAGGGGACGGTGCGCGACTGCCCAACGCCCAGATCGTGGCGGGATGCGCCTATGCGCTTGGGGTGTCTGCCGATTGGTTGCTTGGCCTGACGGCGCGCCCCGAACTGGCGGCCGATTTGATTGCCGCATCATTTGAAGTCACCAAAGCGCCACGCGCACTGGTCGATGAGCAAGTATTTGCTTGGCATCAAGAAGCGGAGGGCTACAAAATCCGTCATGTTCCTGCGGGCCTGCCTGACATGTTGAAATTGCCCGACCTGTTACGCTGGGAATACGGGCCGCAATTGGGCCGCTCGACTGAACAGGCAATCGGCGCATCTGAGGACCGGTTGCGCTGGATGCGTGCAGCGAAATCGGACTACGAAATCGCGCTGCCGATCTATGAACTCACTAGTTTTGCGTCCGGCACAGGCTATTACGAAGGCGTTCCAGCCAATTTACGGGCGGCACAACTGGACCACTTCGCGGCCCTTCAAACCGATCTTTATCCGACGCTGCGCTTGCATATTTTTGATGCCCGCCGCCTGTTTTCCGCGCCGGTGACAGTGTTCGGACCCTTGCTGGCGGTGTTGTATCTGGGGCAAAACTATCTGGCATTTCGCGACACCGAACGGGTGCAATTGATGACCCGCCATTTTGACACATTGGTGCGCGAAGCATCCATCACGCCGCGCGGTTTGCCAGATTACATCCAAACTTTACAAGCAAAATACCTCTGAGCGGTCTTTGCTTTAAAAGTATCCCGGGGGAGTCCGCAGGACGGGGGCTGGCCCCCTTTGATCGGATTGGCGCAGCCAATTCGATCTCATGGCTTTGGGTCCGGATTTTCGGTATGCCCATCAACGCAAATCACCTGCCCAGACACGCGCGCAGCACCATTCGATGCCAAAAACACCGCCATGTTGGCGATATCTTGTGCGCGCACAAACGTGCGCATCGACGTGCCCGATGCGTATCCGTCATAGACCGCGTCGCGGGTCATGCCTTTGGCCGCCGCTTCGCGCTGCAACACGCCGTCCATGCGCGGGCCTTCCACGGCGCCGGGGCAGATCGCGTTGGCGCGAATACCGAACGGCCCCAATTCCATGGCCAGCGTTTTCATCAGCCCGATCACGCCCCATTTCGCCGCCGAATAAGGCGCACGGTTGGGGTAGCCAAACACGCCCGCAGTAGAAGATGTCAGAATAATCGCGCCCGCGCCTGCCGCCTTCAACAAGGGTGCCGCGAATTTTGCGGTCAGGAAAGCAGCGCCTAAGGTGATGTCGACGCAAGTTTTCCAATCCTCCCACGCGACATCTTCAACCTGCGCCGTTGGCCCTGCGATGCCTGCATTCGCACAGGCCACGTCCAACCCGCCCGCGCTGGCGATCTCCTCAAACAAGCCGCGCATTTGCGCCTCGTTTGCGGCGTCCACCAATCGTGTCGTCCATGTTGTCGGGCAATCTGCCAGCGCCGCCGCGTCCACGTCCGTGACCCAAACGTCATAACCTGCGGCTGCAAACGCGTCGCCCATAGCAAAACCGATGCCCGATGCGCCTGCGGTGATGAGGACCCGCATCAGCGTTTGCCCACAGCCGCGCCCGCGCCGTCCGGTCGCGGCAATTGCGCGTGGGCGGCGGCCAGTTTGCCCAGTTGATCGGCCACATCCGGGGCTGGATCGCAGGCGCGCCGCGTCGCAAGGCTGACGTGGATCAACATATGTTCGCCCGTGGCCAGCAAACGATCGCCTTCATACATTGCGTGAAACAGCTGCATTTTCTTGCCAGCCCCCAACAAAACCTGCGTCTCGACCCTGATCCGCGCCCCGGCTTTGACTTCATCAAGGTGACGGATGTGGGTTTCGGCGGTGAAATAGCTGCCACCCTTCGCGATATAGTCCGGCGTGCAGCCAACAATATGCATCAAACGGTCGGTGGCATCGCCAAAGGCCTGCAAATACCGCGCTTCGTTCATGTGGCCGTTGTAGTCCGTCCAATCCAGCGGGACCGCGCGTTCCACGGTTTTAACGGCCAGGTTCAGGTCGCCCACGTCCGCCAACGTCTCGGGGATCGCGCGGGTCTGGTTCATGGTTTTGTCGTGGGTGTTCAGGATCGCGCCCGCCCCCCAATCGCGCGCCTTAAGGGTGCGCATCATCCCCACAAGATTGGCGTCGCGGTGACGTTCCAGTTCGCGGATTGTGTGGTGGCCCGACTGCGCGTCCGACTGGCTCGCGATCTTGTCGATCAGATCTTCAGTCAATTCTGGCACATCCATCAGTTTCGTCCAAGGCCACGCCAGACAGGGTCCGAATTGTTCAATGAAATGCCGCATCCCCGCTTCACCACCTGCGATGCGGTAGGTTTCAAACAGGCCCATTTGCGCCCAGCGCAGGCCAAATCCCATGCGGATGGCATCATCGATTTCTTCCGTCGTGGCGATGCCGTCTTTGATCAACCACAGGGCTTCGCGCCACACCGCTTCAAGGAAACGATCCGCGATATGGGCGTCGATCTCCTTTTTGACGAGCAGGGGGAACATGCCGACGCCGCGCAAAACATCCTCAACTCCGCCAATCATATCCGCGTTCACATCCGTGCCGACAACTTCGATCAGCGGCAAAAGGTAAACAGGGTTGAACGGGTGGCAGACGACGATCTGTTCGGGGCGCATGGCGTTGTGTTGCAACTGTGACGGCTTGAAGCCAGAGGTCGAGGACGCAATGACCGCGTCCGCCGCGCAGTGTTTTTGGATGTCGCGGTAAACACTGTGCTTCATCTCAAGGCGTTCGGGCACACTTTCCTGAACCCAAACCGCACCGTCTACGGCGTCCGCCAATGTGTCATGGAACGTCAGCGCGCCCTCATCGGGCATCGGCATGTCATAAAGGCCAGGCAACGACGCGCGGGCGTTTTCCAACACCTCGCCGATCTTGCGCTGCGCATTCGGATCGGGGTCAAAAACCCGCACGTCCCATCCGTTTAACAAAAACCGCGCGGCCCAACCGCCACCGATAACGCCACCGCCAATGATCGCTACACTTTGTGTCAAATTCCGCCCCTTCAAAAATTAATAGCCCCGCGCATGCGAGGCCCTTTTGCTAGGGGCGTCAAGACCAATCGCGCGATTAACCGCTGGCGACGTCCGCCGTTTGCGGAACTGGACTGCCGGGGTGGTCAAATTCGTCTGCGGGGACAGGTTCACGGCGCACGCGCGGGTCGCACGCAATCATTGGGCTGCCTGCATCCTGAATGATGATGCCACCACGGGCGCGACAGTCTTCAAAGGACATGGATGACCCGAGGACGAGGTATTCCCGAAAGCCCCCGCCGCCCGCTGGGGCCGCAGCACCCGGCAAGCCAGGCAACGCAATTTCGTTACAGGCGGCGAAACCCAGCACCAAACCAAAACCAACCAGTGCGCGTTTCATTGTTCCACCTCTTGGAGTTGTGAAACATCATAACCAAACCAATCCATGATGTCGCGCGCCGCGGCAATGCGATCGCCACCGCCTGTGGGATTCTTGTCCATAATCCAGCCAAAGTCACCATTTGGGGTGCCAATGGCGGCGGTGCGGCTGTCGAAATCCATCCACATCACCCAGATTTCTTCGCGTGGGAAGGCGGCAGGCGCATCAACCGCCATCCAGCGACCCGGCCCCGTTGATTCAATTAAAACAACGGCTTGATCGTTTTCGCAGGGATCTACGCCGCAGGTTTGGCGGGTCTGTGCCATCTGTAATGCGCCGTCTGGCAACGTGGAAAACGTCACAACACCCAGTGGGCCAGATTGAGTGGCAAATCTTTGCCGAATGACCCAGCGTCCGGCCATTCGGTCTGCTGTGACATTGGTTTGCGATGCGATCTGCGCGGATGGATCGCGCAAAACGGCCCCTTGGGTCAGGACGGGTTGTTCGGCGGTGCAAGCGGCCAAAACCACCAGCACCAGCCCTGTCAAAACGCGTCGTATCACAGCCCTCTAGCCCCCAGCACAAAACCCACCTTCTGGCCCCATCACAATTTGCCCACCCTGTCCGATGCAGGTGGTTTCTTCGACCATGGTGACACCAAAGGGGTGTGGCACAGTTTGGGCGCACCCAGTTAGCATCATAAACGCCAGCAGCCTCATTTAGGCGCTTGCTTTACCAGCCCAAGCTTTTCGCGCACTTCGGCGGGCCCGATTACCTTTGCCCCAAGATTTTCAACGATCCCGCGCGCGCGGTCCACCAGTTGTGCATTGGTCGCCAACACGCCTTTGTCGAGCATCAGATTATCCTCCAGCCCGACGCGCACATTGCCGCCCGCCAGCACAGACGCCGCCACATAAGGCATCTGGCTGCGCCCCAGACCAAAGGCGCTGAACGTCCACTCTGGTGGCACGTTGTTGACCATCGCCATGAAGGTATTGAGGTCATCAGGCGCGCCCCACGGCACCCCCATGCACAGCTGCACCAGCGCGTTGGGTTCCAAAATACCCTCAGCCACAAGCTGCTTGGCGAACCACAGATGGCCGGTATCAAACGCCTCGATCTCGGGCTTAACGCCCAAAGTCGTCATCATCTGCCCCATCGCGCGCAGCATTCCGGGGGTATTGGTCATGACATAATCGGCTTCAGCGAAATTCATCGTGCCGCAATCAAGCGTGCAAATTTCAGGCAGGCATTGCGCAACATGGGCGACCCGTTCGCTCGCGCCAACCATGTCAGTGCCAGCAACCGTCGGCAGTGGATTTTCCGTACCGCCAAACACAATATCACCGCCCATGCCGGCCGTAAGGTTTAATACCACATCAACATCGGCGGAACGGATACGATCCGTCAATTCACGATACAAATCCAACCGGCGGCTGGGGACGCCCGTTTCAGGGTCACGCACATGGCAATGCACCACAGCGGCCCCTGCTTTGGCCGCATCAATCGCGCTATTGGCGATATCTTCGGGGGAGCGCGGCACGTGCGGACTGCGATCTTGGGTGCTGCCGGACCCGGTAATTGCGGCGGTGATAAAGACGTCACGGTTCATGGCGAGTGGCATTGAATTCTCCCTTTTACGCGACCTTAGCTGGACCGCCTTGACACACAAGCACGGATTAGACGAACTGGGCGGATGACTGATACCAGCCCCTCAATCACTTTGGCGACCACCCCTGACCTGCCAGATATTTTGGCGATGATCCGCGCACTCTCGGCGTTTCATGGCGACAGCGCGCAGGTCACCCAGACGCAATTGCACCATGCGTTCTTTGGCCCCGCGCCCGTGGCGACTGCGTTTATTGCAAAATTAAATGGCACCGCCATCGGCTATGCGGGCTTAATCCCG
Organism: Octadecabacter sp.; assembly: GCA_017886375.1. Taxonomy (GTDB): domain Bacteria; phylum Pseudomonadota; class Alphaproteobacteria; order Rhodobacterales; family Rhodobacteraceae; genus Octadecabacter. The sequence continues at coordinate 27,009 of JAGGNB010000026.1, read as the reverse complement.
ACCCTTGTTTTACATAGCGGTGAAACCCGTCTGGACATCCACCATCTGTTTGTTGCGCAAGATCATCGCAGTCGCGGTGTGGGTACAGCGCTGATTTCGGCCGTCAAACATCACGCCAACACGCTTGGCGTGTCCCGCCTGACAATTGGCACCGATCCTGACAACGCGACCGCGATTGCAGCTTACCGCGCGATGCCAGATTTGGAAGAAATCACCGGCTTTGGACCACGGTTTTGGGTCAAATCAGACCCTTAAACCCATCTTTGCTTCTGAAATATCCCCGCCGGAGGCACCAACCAGTCATCGCGCGCCGCGCGGAATGGTCTGCGATCCGCCAACCACAGCCCGCAAATAAACCATCACGCGCGGCGCAGCCGCACCGCTTGATTGGGATCATTAATGCTGGACCTAGAAAGGCATCGGATGCGCGCGGTGGGCGGCGTCGATATCTGCCAAGACGTCATCCGACAGTTCCAGATCCTTGCCTTCCAGCAGTTCTGCCAGCTGCGTGGACGTAGATGCGCCGAAAATAGCGCTGACCTTAAACGGGCGGGACCGCTGGAACGCCATCGCCATATGCGCCAGTGACATGTCGTGCTTTTCGGCCACCTTTAAGTAGGCGTCTACCGCGTCAAACACACGCGGCTGAACCCGCCCGCCCAACTGCGGCCCAAAGGTCATGCGCGATCCGTCCGGCACCGCGCCATTCTGGTATTTGCCGGTCAAAAGACCTGCTGCTAGGGGTGAAAATGAAAAACACACCACGTCTTCGTTGACCGACATTTCCGCCATGTCGGTGTCATAAAGGCGGCACAACAACGAGTATTCGTTTTGCACAGACGCCACCCGCGGCGCGCCCAACTCTTGCGCAACATCGATCCATTTCGTGGTTCCCCACGCGCTTTCATTGGACAGACCGAAGGCGCGGATTTTGCCTTCTGCCTGCGCCTGTTTCAGCTTTTCCAGCACGCCGCCGATATGGTCCATCGTCTGCGCACGGTCCTGCCCGCTTGGATCAAACGTCCAGTTCTGGCGGAACATATACGATCCGCGCGCAGGCCAATGCAGTTGATACAGATCGATGTAATCCGTTCCAAGCCGCGCCAGGTTGCCGTCCAGAACATCAAGTATATTCTCAGGTGTAAAACCCGCACCACCACGGATCAGCGGGCTGTCACCGCCAGCTTTTGTCGCAATTACCACATCCTTGCGGCGTCCAGACTTGCTGATCCAATCGGCAATGCACTTTTCGGAATTGCCGACGGTTTCTTTGCGCATCGGATTGACCGGATACATTTCCGCCGTGTCGAGGAAGTTCAGCCCTGCGTCCAAAGCCATATCAATTTGGCGGTGCGCATCGTCCTGTGGGGTCTGCGTCGAAAACGTCATCGTGCCGAGGCACCAATCGCTGACCATAATGCCCGTGCGCCCAAGTTCGATCTGTTTCATATCATGTCCCCTGTTTCGATTTTGACGAAACATAGCCCGCTTGCAGACCACCGCAACCCTCACACGTGGCCCGTCCGCGACACGTGAATGACATAGCGCGTCGATTACGCCCTAGAAGTCGGGCGCGACTTGGGAGCTTATGGGCGCATGCGGATGTTAATCTCCTTTGCGGCCCTCTTGTTGTCGGTCTTGTTGTTGCAGCTTTCATCGGGCGGCGTTGGGCCGCTGGACGCGCTGACAGGATTGCAAAACGGCTTCAGCCGAGGCGAGGTTGGCTTTCTCGGCTCCATGCATTTCTTGGGCTTTTTTATTGGGTGCTGGTGGGCACCGCGCCTGATGGGCAACGTCGGCCACAGCCGTGCTTTCGCCGTTTTCACGGCCATGGGTGCCATTGGCATGGCGGGCCATATTCTGATTATCGATCCAACTGCATGGGCATTTTTGCGTGTCATGTCAGGTGTTTGCATCGCAGGCTGTTACACAATCGTCGAAAGCTGGCTGCAGGCGAAAGTCACCAATGCGTCGCGGGGCCGCGCAATGGGGCTGTACCGCGTTGTCGATATGGGCGGCAGCCTCATCGCACAATTGTTGATCGGCACCTTGGCGAACATGGAAACCTATATCGCCTACAATCTTCTGACGATCCTGTGTTGCGCGGCGATGTTGCCGCTGGCCTTGACCCGCATGCCGCAGCCCGAGATTCCCGATGCTCCGCGCCTGCGACCCGGCCTGGCGTGGCGCATGTCGCCGCTGGCCGTTGCAGGTGTACTCGTGGCCGCGCTATCGGGTGCGTCGTTCCGGATGGTCGGCCCGATTTATGGCCAAGAAGTCGGGCTTGAGGCCAGCCAGATCGGCCTGTTCCTCGCGGCGTTTGTTGCGGGGGGTGCTGCGGCACAATTTCCAGCCGGTTGGCTGGCGGACAAGTATGACCGCCGTTGGGTTTTGGTTTGGCTGTCAGTGGCATCGGTGTTTTCCTGCGCCATCACGGTCGCAATGTCCGGACTCGGCACAACGGGCGTGATGATCAGTGCCGCACTTTTCGGGCTGACGACGTTTCCCGTCTATTCCGTCGCCGCCGCCCATGCCCATGATTTCGCCACCTCCGAGGAACGCATCGAACTGTCCGCCGCCCTGATGTTTTTCTACGCCGTCGGCGCCATCGCCGCACCTTGGCTGACGTCACTGCTGATCGACACGTTCGGACCATCCGCACTGTTCGTGTTCATCTCGATCGGTCATGTGGCGTTGATCGTGTTTGGCCTTAGCCGGATGCGCGTGCGCGACACCCGCGAAGACCGCACACCCTATGTTTACGCGCCGCGCACGTCGTTTACGATCGGGCGATTGTTGCGGCGCGCGCGCGACCGCTAGCAACAGCGCAAATGTCGTTTCGTATGCTGGCATCCAAGGGCGCTTCGCGCTAGACCGTGACAACAGCGCATTGGCAGGAAAACATGGCACGTCACCTCATCACATCCGCAATTCCGTATATCAACGGGATCAAGCACCTCGGCAATCTGATCGGCAGTCAGCTTCCGGCTGATCTGTACGCCCGCTATCTGCGCGGGCGCGGGCACGAGGTTTTGTTTCTCTGCGCGACAGACGAACACGGCACGCCAGCAGAACTGGCCGCGGCCAAGGCCGGTAAACCGGTTGCAGAGTATTGCGCCGAGATGTGGACAGTCCAGTCCGATTTGGCGGCGCGGTTCGGGTTGTCGTTTGATCACTACGGGCGGTCAAGTTCACCGCAAAACCGCGCGCTGACGCAACACTTTGCAGGCGTGTTGGCCGACAAAGGCCTGATCGAAGAACGCATGGAAACGCAGATGTATTCCCATGAAGACGGGCGATATTTGCCGGATCGCTATATTGAGGGCACCTGCCCCAACTGCGGCTTTGAATCAGCACGCGGCGATCAGTGTGACAATTGCACCAAGCAGCTTGATCCGGTTGATCTGATCAATCCGTATTCGACAATTTCCGGTTCAACCGATCTGGAAATGCGCGACACAAAGCATTTGTATCTGCTGCAATCCAAGCTGAAAAACGACATCGAAGACTGGATTGACAGCCAGACTGGCTGGCCCGTGCTAACGACGTCGATTGCCAAGAAATGGCTGCACGACGGTGACGGATTGCAGGACCGTGGCATCACCCGCGACCTCGATTGGGGCGTGCCGGTGATGCGCGGCGACGCGCCATGGCCCGGCATGGAAGACAAGGTTTTCTACGTCTGGTTTGACGCGCCGATCGAATATATCGCCTGCGCGCAGGAATGGGCGGATGCGACAGGTGGTCAGGACTGGGCACGTTGGTGGCGCACGGACAAAGGCGCGGACGACGTGCGCTATACGCAGTTCATGGGCAAGGATAATGTGCCGTTCCACACGCTCAGCTTTCCGGCCACAATCATTGGATCGGGTGAGCCTTGGAAGCGGGTCGACTACCTGAAATCGTTCAACTTTTTGAACTACGATGGCGGGCAATTTTCCACGTCACGCGGGCGCGGTGTGTTCATGGATCAAGCGCTTGAAATCCTGCCTGCGGACTATTGGCGCTGGTGGCTTTTGTCCCACGCGCCCGAAACCTCGGATTCCGAATTCACTTGGGATGCGTTCCAGACAGACACCAACAAAGACCTCGCCGATGTTTTGGGCAACTTTGTCAGCCGTGTCACAAAATTCTGCCGCTCTAAATTCTCCGAGGAAGTGCCCGCAGGGGGCGAATACGGCGACGCTGAAAACAAGCTTATTGCAGATTTGCAAATCCGTTTGACGGCATATCAGGCCGCGATGGACGCGATCGAAGTGCGCAAAGCCGCCGCCGAATTGCGTGCAATGTGGGCCGCTGGCAACGAATATTTGCAAGCCGCTGCACCGTGGTCCGTGTTCAAGGTCGACCCCGATCAAGCGGCAGCGCAAATCCGGCTCGCGCTCAACCTGATCCGCATCTACGCAGTTCTTTCAGCGCCGTTCATTCCGACGGCCTCTGCCACATTGCTGTCAGCGATGAATACGATGGACATGGATTGGCCCGACGACATGGACGCCGCCGCGCGTGCGTTGCCCGCCGGACACCCGTTTACGGTGCCCGAAAATCTGTTTGCCAAAATTTCCGATGAACAGCGCGAAGAATGGGTCGAAAAATTTGCCGGATCACGGGACTAGACCGAACCAAAGTCGATTGCGATACAGATTTAGGTGTCTGTCGCGACAGCGCCTTCACCGATCACATCTTGCATGACGTCTGTGTCCGTCACGGCTTGCCCACCATCTTGCGCATTCTGTTTGGTCAAATCGTCACCAACTGCCCACAGAACGGCCATCAAGGCTGCAAAGATAATCGCGGTGGTGATTTCGATGCGGCCCAATCATCTACAGCCCCCGAGGTGCCGAAATCCTGACTTAACAGCCCCCTAAAACCTGCTAGTCTTTGAAAGATTAGTTTTTTGAACGGAGTTTCAATATGCGTACCTTACTTTCCGCCGCTTTCACTGCTGCAGTTGCGCTCGCGGCCGCCCCTGCCCACGCCGCTCCGTGTGGCAATGACGCGTCCGGATTTTCCGCTTGGAAACAGGCATTTGCGCAAGAAGCAGCAGCGGCTGGCGTTGGGCAATCGGGCCTGTCAGCCTTAGCCAACGCGCAGTATTCCAACTCCACCATCCGCGCGGATCGCAACCAGACGGGCGTGCGGTATGAATTAAACGAATTTATCCGCATCCGCCTTGGCTCCCTCGACAGTTTTGCCAGCCAGATGCGGCGCGAGCAGAATAAGAACCCGACTTTCTACGCCTCCCTAGAACAGGCTTACGGTGTCCCTGCGGGTATCTTGCTGGCGATCCACGGCATGGAAACCGGTTTTGGCCGCACGATGGGCAGCACACCCGTGGTCGATAGTATCACGACCGTTGCCTACGACTGCCGCCGCTCTGCGTTCTTTACGCCCCACGCCATTGCTGCGCTGATGCTGGTAGATCAGGGCGGACTTGACCCGACCCAACAGGGTGCCGCGCACGGCGAAATGGGCCACACGCAGTTTCTGCCCGGCAATGCGCTGCGCTACGGTGTGGACGCGGACGGCAACGGGCGTGTGGATTTATATTCGATCACGGATAGCCTTGCGTCTACGGCCAATTTCTTGCGCCAAAAAGGCTGGCAGCCCGGTCAAAGCTTTCAAGAAGGCAGCGCCAACTTTCGCGTGCTGAACGACTGGAATGCCGCAACAGTCTACCAACAGGCCATCGCGCTATCCGCGGCGCGCCTACAATAACCTGCGGCAGACGAACTAGAGTTTTGGCCCTTGCTTAACGATGGGGGCGGATTTTGTTTATGGAGTTTTGCCTGGCTCTGCATGTTCTCATCGTTTTTGCAAAAAGACGGCCACATGCGGTGGTGCTCACCAATGCTTTTTGGGGCACATTCTCTAAAGGAAAATGTGCCCCAAAAAGCTGGTACCCACGGCCGGACTCGAACCGGCACGGCCATACGGCCAAGAGATTTTAAGTCTCCAGTGTCTACCATTCCACCACGCGGGCCAGCTTGTGCGAACATAGGCAAATCGAACCGCGCGTCCAGTGCATTTCTGGTCAGATATCGGTGCCATCTGGTTCATCGAGCAGTGCGCGTTCCGACAGCCACGGATTGATCGCCAAGGCCGCGCGCAAAACGTCTTGTGCTTCGTCGCGCCGATCCATCGCGATCAGGGTCAGCGCCTTTCCGGTCAACGCGCCCAGATGCACCGGCTGCAACGCAATCGCGGCCTCCAGATCGACAAGGGCTGCATCGTAACTGCCGGACAAAAACGCGCCGAACGCCCGCTGGTTATACCCTTCGGGATAGTCGGGGCAGTATTCTATCAACCCGCTGAGAGCTGTGTAACTGCTGGCATAATCACCCACCCGCAACAGCGCCAATCCATCATCCAGCATCGCCTGCGCCATCTCGTCCGGCGCATCGAGCCATATTTCCCACATCTGCCCCGACAACACCTGCGCGGTGCCCGGGTCGGGGGCGGCCTGCATGTCCGCGACGATCTGTGCGATCTCATCAGAATAATCCGTGCCGTCCGAACAGTCAGCAAAAACGGGGGCGGCAAGCAAACTCAATATAAATGCATATTTCATGATCTATATGATGGCGCAGTTTGCGCAATCGTCAACTCACCCCGCCTTTGGCGTGATTGCTTCTTCTTTCACCGCCTGCATCGCCACGTAGGTCGACGTGCTGGCCACATGCGGCAAGGTCGACAAACGGTCAGCCAAAACAAGGCGGTAGCTGCTCATGCTGCTGGTGCGCACCTTGAGCAGGTAGTCGAACGCCCCCGCAATCAGGTGGCATTGTTCAATCTCGGGTATGCGCGTCACGGCGGTATTGAACGCCGCCAGCGCGGATTCGCGCGTATCGCTGAGTTTCACTTCAACGAAAGCAACATGGTCGCGACCCAAAAGAATGGGGTCAAACAACGCACGGTAGCCCCGCACGACGCCGGTTTCTTCAAGGCGACGCAGCCGCGCCTGTGTTGGCGATTTGGACAGCCCGATACGTTTGGCCAAATCGGTGACGGTGATTCTGCCTTCCACGGCGATCACATCCAAAATCTTTCGATCAAACCCGTCCAGGTCAGAAGTCACTTCGACCATATTTTAACCCCTAATTCAGTCGATATGCATCGCCATGTTGGCAAACACGGGCATATCTTTCTTTAATTGACATGTATATCGGATCAAAGACTCAGCCAAAAATCAAGCCCCAAGGAGACATCATATGCCTAAAAATGCAGCAAACAAACTCCGCAACGCAATTGATGCAGCCTACTTGGTAGACGAACATGTGGCGCTTGAACGGTTGGTAACGCAGGCCAATTTGACACCACAAGATCGCGTTGCCATCGCCGAACAGGGGGCAGACCTTGTGCGTCGCATCCGCGCCGCGTCTGACCCGGGCTTGATGGAAGTTTTTCTTGCGGAATACGGGCTGTCCACCGACGAAGGCATTGCGCTGATGTGTCTGGCAGAAGCGCTGTTGCGCGTGCCGGACGCCGACACGATTGATGCGCTGATCGAGGACAAGATCGCACCGTCCGATTGGGGCACCCATTTGGGTAAATCTGCGTCATCGCTGGTGAACGCATCGACCTGGGCGTTGATGCTGACGGGCCGTGTTCTGGACGACGAAACACCAGGCATTACCCGCCATTTGCGATCTGCGGTGAAACGTCTTGGCGAACCGATCATCCGCAAAGCGGTCGGTCGTGCGATGCGTGAAATGGGCCGCCAGTTCGTGTTGGGCGAAGACATCACCAAAGCCATGAAACGCGCCGCAGGAATGGAAGCCAAAGGGTTCACCTACAGCTATGACATGCTGGGCGAAGCCGCGCGGACCGAAAAAGACGCCAAGCAATACCACCTCTCCTATAGTCGCGCGATTGCGTCGATTGCGGATGCTTGCACCCATGACACCGTGGCCGAGAACCCCGGTATTTCCGTCAAACTAAGCGCGCTGCATCCGCGCTACGAAGAAGCCCAACGCGACCGGGTGATGGCCGAACTTGTACCGCGTTTGCGCAGTCTTGCGATGCTGGCGAAATCCGCCGGTCAGGGGTTCAATGTCGACGCCGAAGAAGCCGATCGTCTGTCGCTGTCTTTGGATGTGATAGAGGCGGTGGTGTCGGACCCTGCTTTGGCTGGATGGGACGGTTTTGGTGTCGTCGTGCAGGCCTTTGGGCAACGTGCTGGCTATGTGATTGACTGGCTCGGCGATTTGGCGACCCGCACGGATCGCAAACTGATGGTACGCCTTGTGAAAGGCGCCTATTGGGACGCCGAAATCAAACGCGCGCAGGTGCTTGGCCTCGAAGGGTTCCCCGTTTTCACGGCCAAGACCCACACAGATGTCAGCTACATCGCGAACGCACGCAAATTGCTCGGACTGACCGATCGGCTGTATCCGCAATTTGCGACCCATAACGCCCACACAGTCGCGGCCATCCTGCATCTGGCGGATGATATGGGCGTCAGTGCAAAGTCGTATGAATTCCAGCGTCTGCATGGAATGGGCGAAACGCTCCATAAGATCGTGTTGAAAGACAACGCAACCAACTGCCGTATTTACGCGCCTGTCGGGGCGCACGAAGACCTGCTGGCCTATCTTGTGCGCCGCTTGTTGGAAAATGGCGCGAACTCGTCGTTCGTGAACCAGATCGTTGATGAAAACGTCCCACCAGAGGTTGTGGCCGCCGATCCGTTTGATCAGATAGGTGTCACGCCAAACCTGCCCAAAGGCCCCGATTTGTTCGCGCCGCACCGCGCCAACGCCAAAGGCTGGGACATCACGCACCGCCCGACGCTGGTTGAAATCGACAAGGCGCGTGATCCGTTTCATGCCCACGTCTGGGACGCGACACCGCTGTCATCAGCATGGTCAAACGCCGCAAACACCAAAGCCCGCGACGTAGTGAACCCCGCCGTGCCAAGCGACACTGTTGGCAACATCGTCTTTGCCACACCGGACGGCGCCAAGCGCGCAATCGCAGCGGCGGTCCCGTGGGATGTCCCCGCAGCGGAACGCGCCGATGTGTTGCGCAAAATTGCGGCTGCCTATGAAGACAACGCTGAAGAACTGTTCGCATTGTTGCACCGTGAAGCGGGTAAAACCATGCTCGACGCGATCGGGGAAATCCGCGAAGCCGTTGATTTCTTGTACTACTATGCAGCAGAGGCAGAGCAGCGAAACCCGACCCCGCGCGGCATTTGGACCTGTATTTCCCCGTGGAATTTTCCGCTCGCGATCTTTACAGGGCAGGTTTCAGCGGCGTTGGCCGCCGGCAATGGCGTGCTTGCCAAGCCGGCTGAACAGACCGGTCTTATCGCCCACCGCGCCGTGCAATTGATGATTGAGGCTGGCGTTCCCAAGGACGTCTTGCACCTGTTGCCCGGTGGCGGCGACATTGGTGCGGCGCTGACGTCGGATGCGCGGATCAATGGTGTTGCCTTCACCGGATCAACCCCGACCGCGCTAAAAATTCGCGCATCAATGGCCGAAAATTGCGACCCCGGCACGCCGCTTATTGCGGAAACCGGCGGGCTGAACGCGATGATCGTCGATTCAACAGCCCTGCCCGAACACGCTGTGCGCGATATTTTGCAATCGGCGTTCCAGTCAGCAGGTCAACGTTGTTCGGCGCTGCGTTGCCTTTATGTGCAAGAAGACGTCGCAGACAAAGTAATCCACATGCTCAAGGGCGCGATGAATGAATTGCGCATGGGCGATCCGTGGCACTTGACCACCGACGTCGGCCCCGTCATCGACGAAACTGCGCGCCTCGGCATCCAAGACCACATCGACGCCGCGCGCACCGATGGCCGTGTGATACACGCGCTTGTCGCGCCGGACGTCGGCACATTCGTGGCACCGACGGCCATCAGAGTGGACGGTATCGCCGATCTCACCCGTGAGATTTTCGGCCCTGTACTGCATATCGCGACCTATAAATCCGGTGATCTGGACAAGGTTATCGCCGACATCAATGCAACGGGTTACGGGCTGACGTTCGGGCTGCACACCCGTATCGATGACCGTGTTCAGCAAGTCGTCGAAAACATCCACGCGGGCAACATCTACGTCAATCGCAACCAGATCGGGGCGGTCGTCGGCAGCCAACCCTTTGGTGGAGAAGGGCTTTCGGGCACCGGTCCAAAGGCAGGCGGTCCGCTGTATATGCCGCGTTTTGCCGCCATGATGGAAATACAGCCGATCCCGGCAGCTGATCCCGTCGATCTGCCGGGCCCAACGGGCGAATCCAATCGCCTGTCGGTTCATCCACGCGGCCCCATTGCCTGTCTTGGGCCTGACGCGCGCACACAGGCCGACGCGGTGTCGGCCCTTGGTGGCATACCGATCATTCCAGACCTCGGCTCACAAGCCGATGCCGCTACGGTCCTTGGCGGTGTTCCGGTGGTTCCGGAAGGCGACCTGCCGGCTGAGGCACTGCTGACGCTGGACTGCGCCGCAGTCGTTTGGGATGGCGACGAAGAAACTGCACGCGCCTATGAACGTGCACTGGCGCGCCGCACTGGGGCCATTGTGCCGCTCATTACCGGTGGGTTGGTCGCGGGCCACGTCCTGCACGAACGCCACATCTGTATTGATACAACGGCAGCGGGCGGCAATGCCGCACTTCTGGCGGAAGTCGGCGGCAACTGAACACGTTTTGGGTCTTGACCGTCCGTGTTGCTTCGCGGACGGTCAGCCATGTTTCCAATTCGCGATCATAACCCTTCTGAACAGACGCCCTATGTCACCTATGTGATCATCGCGATCAACGTCGCCGTGTTTGCGTGGCAAGAACTGTTTGTGACAGGCATCCCTGCAAGCAACCAGTTCCTGATCGACTATGCGTTCTGGCCCGTGCTGTTTGACGACGGCCAAGGAACCCTCGGCTTTTTTACCCATATGTTCCTGCACGCGGGCTTTATGCACTTGGCGGGTAACATGCTGTTTTTGTGGATATTCGGCGACAACATGGAAGAAGAAATGGGCCACCTGCCGTTTCTCGGCTTCTACATCCTTAGCGGATTTGCGGCAGCCTATCTGCAATACCTGCCCAACGCCCTAAGCGCTGTGCCGATGGTCGGTGCATCGGGCGCAATCGCAGGCGTCATGGGCGGCTATTTGTTGTTGTTTCCAAAGGCGCGTGTCGATGTGTTCATCTTCTTTGTCATCTTCTTTCGCATCCTGCCGATCCCGTCGTTCATCGTTCTGGGCCTGTGGATGGGCTTGCAGGTCTTTAACGGTTTGGGCAGTGATCTGAACGGTGGCGGGACGGCCTATTGGGCCCATGTGGGCGGCTTTGTTGCAGGGTTTATGATGACCGTTCCGGTCTGGCTGCGCCGCGGCGCCACCCGCTATTGGGACCGCACGGAAGGCCATCCGCCCCACCCTGAAACGCATTACCCCAAATCCAGCGTCCCGCTGATCCGGCGGCAAAAATGACCGTTCGCGTCACCTGTCATTGCCGCGCGGTTGAACTGCAGGTCACCCTGTCAGAACCCCTATCAAATGCGCGGCGCTGCAACTGCGACTTTTGCGCCAAACGGGGTGCTGCGGTGGTGTTTGCCGGACCCGACGACGTGGCCGTCGTTTCGGGCAAAGATGACCTATCGCTGTATCTTTGGGGCACCTATCAGACACAGCACTACTTTTGCCGCCAATGCGGGATTTTTACCCATCATCGACACCCCAATCCTGTGGACGGCTACGCCATCAACCTCGCCGCGATTGAGGGTGCGCACCCACAAGATCACGACGATATGCCTTGGTTGGATGGCATAAACTATTTTCCCGATGACTATACAAAGGCGACCCGATGACCAAAGTCACCTGCCACTGCGGCGCTGTTGAACTGCGCGTAAAACTCGCCGATGGGCTGAATACGGCACGGCGCTGCGATTGCTCATTTTGTCGCCGCCGCGCGGCCCCCGCGGTCACAGTCAATGTCGGCGATCTTGAGGTCATGCGCGGGGCGGATAACCTTACGCGCTACAGCTTTGGCACCAACACCGCGCAACACCATTTCTGTAAGACATGCGGAATTTACACCCATCATCAACGCCGCTCAAACCCCAATGAATACGGGGTGAACATGGGCGGGATTGAGGGCGTGAACCCTGCCGAGTTTGAACCCATCGTCTGGAACGATGGCGTCAATCACCCCTCTGATCGAAAGGCCTGATATGATCCGTTTAGATGCCGTCGCTGTGTCGTCCAAAGACATGACCAAGACCGTCGCGTTTTATGAATTGCTCGGCTTCGACTTTCCCGAATGGAGCGTTGACGACAAGCATGTCGAACCCAACACCAAAGCTGGGGACGTGCGCCTGATGATCGACACCGCTGAATTGATGGAGGAACTGAGTGGCCACGCGCCAACACCGCCCAACCATGCGAGTTTCGCGATGTTGTGTGACAGCCCGGCTGAGGTCGACGCGGTTGCGGCCGCGCTGAAAGAGGCAGGACACACCCTGACGGTGGAACCGTGGGATGCGTTTTGGGGCCAACGCTACGCCACAGTCCGCGACCCTGACGGCTACCAGATCGACATCTTTGCCGCGCTTTAGGCGTTTTTGGACCGGATCACTTTTGAGAACTTTTCGAAGATGGTCTCGGCACCACAGATAACTTCACCGGACTCGATGATATTGTTGGCCGGGTTGATCGATTCAACCATGCCCCCTGCTTCGCGCACGATAATAAGACCAGCGGCCATATCCCATGATTTCAAGCGGCGTTCCCAGAACCCGTCGTAACGGCCAGCGGCCACATACGCGAGGTCGAGCGACGCAGCCCCCCAGCGGCGCACACCCGCACAGGTCGGCAAAATCCGCGCGAGATCTTGCAAAGTTGTCGGCAAATCAGCACGGCCCGCGAACGGCAGACCAGTGGAAAAGATGCTTTCGCTCATCTTTGAGCGCCCCGAAACGCGCAAACGCTTCTCGTTCAACCACGCGCCACTGCCCTTTTCGGCAAAGAACAACTCGTCCTTCATCGGGTCATAAATAACGCCGATAACGATCTGGCCTTTGTGTTCCAGCGCGATTGAAACAGCCCAATGCGGCAAGCCATGCAAGTAATTCGTGGTGCCATCCAGCGGATCAACGATCCAGCGGCGGGTGGGGTCGGCGCCTTCAATCTCGGTGCCTTCTTCGCCCAGAAAACCGTAAGTAGGTCGCGCTTCCATCAATGCCTCACGGATCATGAATTCCGCGTTCTTGTCGGCGCGGGTCACAAAATCTCCGGGGCCCTTGGTGGACACCTGCAGGTTCTCGACCTCACCAAAGTCTTTCAGCAACGCACGCCCCGCACGTCGGGCCGTTTTCATCATCACGTTGAGGTTCGCACTGGCAACCATGTCGATCTCCTTTGTGCGTTGACCAAAAACTGGCCGCGCAGCGTTTGTTGGGGCGTATAGGGGCTGCGCCATGTGCGAACAAGGGGCGATCATCGTCACAAATCCGATTGAAAGACTGTCCCATTCGTTGCTTCGTATTAACACTTTGTGTGCCAGAATGTGATTAGGTGAAGGGATACAAGATATAGGAAGGTGTGTGTTTAACAGAATTATCGCTTCAACGCGGCCCCACTTTGCCGATATCGCAAAGCTGAGCGTCCGAGACACTGAATTGGTCATCGCGACAGCTCTGCTGATGTGTGCGTTGTGTTGGCATATCGGCCATCCAATCGCGGGGTCCGTAATCGCAATTTCTGTACTTTTCATTGAAACCCTTTTGCGACTGATATTTTACCGAAAACTGTGGTTCTCTTCGATTGGCCAATCGCAAGCCATTGGTTTTGCCTTGGTTTTACACCCTATGAACGCTGTGGTTTTTGCCTTGCCCGCCGTTTATCTCGCAGGCGACCCGTCCTTTGCGATAAAGATAACCGGGCTGATGTTTGTCATGGGCATCCAAGTTTATATCGCCAATTCATGGTCAGCCATTCCGGTTTTCGTTTACGTTTTACTGGTGCCCTCAATGGGTATTCTGTCGTTGGCCTTCTTGCAGTTGACCACGATTGAACCCGTCGCATCGTCCATGACCCATTGGGCCATTGCAGTCGGGGTGTTGGTTTTGTTCATTTATTCGGCAATCCACACATTGCGCCAGCAGCTTCAAACCCAAGTGGCGCTGTTTACCGCGCAGCGCGACGCCGCAACCCGCCTTGCCCAGCTGGAAGAATCCCAGCGTCTGGACCCACTCACGGGGTTGCTCAACCGGCCTGCGTTTGATCGTGCACTGCATGTCATGCTGGAAGACCGCCCTGCGGCGGCTGGCGAAGTTGCGGTTTTTCTTATCGATCTCGACAGCTTCAAACCGATCAATGACACCTATAGCCACGCGGCTGGCGATCAGGTTTTGATCGAAACCGCGCGCAGGCTTCGGTCCGGCGTTGGCGAAACGGGCATTGTCGGGCGTTTGGGCGGGGATGAATTCGTCTGCGCCGTTCACAACCTGCCCGGCACCGATGCTGCGATGGAATTTGCCGCAACCCTCAGTGCGATGATTTCGCGTCCAATCGCGTGGGACCAACGCGAACTCACGATCGCCGCAAGCATCGGGGTCACAATGACAGGGAACGGGCCACCGGCCCCGCCTGCCTCTGTGCCGGCGCTGTGTTCGGCAGCCGATCAGGCAATGTTTGCGTCCAAGTCCTCACCCAGCAGGGGCCCCGTTCTGTATCAAAAACAGCTGTTCGCGCCGCGTATGACGCCCGACAACAAACAAATCCTTGTGGACAGTGTTGCCAACGAAACCATTCTGCCGTTCTACCAGCCTAAAATCCATCTTCCGACCGGCCAGATCATCGGGTTTGAGGCGCTGGCGCGTTGGACGCATCCAGTTTTCGGGATCCGCCATCCGTCAGAATTTCTTGAACAAATCAACGAACTGGGCCTGCAAGGTGATTTCATGACCAGCATGACAACCCAAGTGGTGCGCGACATTGAGGCCTTGTTAGAGCGCGGGTTTGATCCGGGTCAGGTTTCTGTCAATGTGCCCGAAGTGGCCCTTGCGACACATTCGGGGCGTCAGGATTTGCACCGTATCATCGCCGCCAGCCCGACAGCCGCGCAGCACATGACGTTGGAAATTACCGAAGACGTTTTCATCGCCCGCGCAGCGGATGCGATCCAAGCCTCAATTGCCAGCTTTCGCGACCTTGGCGTGCGTATATCGCTCGATGATTTTGGCACCGGCTTTGCGTCGTTCCATCATCTGCGCCAGCTTGATTTCGATGAACTCAAGATCGACACCAGTTTCGTCGCAGGGCTTGGCCACGATTCAACATCCGAAGTCCTCGTGCGGGGGTTTTTGAACATCGCATCGGGCCTTGGTGTCAGTGTCATTGCGGAAGGCGTCGAAACGCAGGCCCAAAGCCAAGAATTGATCAACATGGGCTGCGTGGTTGCGCAGGGCTATTTGTTCAGCCCTGCCGTGCCACTGGCCCAGGCGACGGAGCTTTTGACGCACCAGAAATCCGCCTAGCCACGCTGCATCTTCACCGCTTCTTTGCGCGCCTGCGCCACCAGATGCGCAACAAAAGGCAGTTCCGCACAATCATCGCGCACCGCCGCATAAAGCCTGCGGGTCAGCCCCGTTTCGGTCAGTGGTCGCGTCACGTAGTCGGATCCATATGACGCTTGGCGCACGACCCAATCGGGCAACACCGCAACCCCGCGCCCCGATGCCACAAGCAACAAAATCACCGCCGTCAGTTCAACCTGTCGCACCGCCTTTGGTTGCACTTTTGCAGGTATCAAAAGCTGCGAAAACACATCCAGACGGGATTGTTCCACAGGATAAGTGATCAGCGTTTGATCACGAAAATCGTCCGCCTCGATAAACGGTTTACTGGCCAGCGGATGGTTTGTCGCCGCGACAAACACCGGTTCGTAGTCAAACAACGGCAGGAACGTCACCCCCGGCATGTCCTCGGGGTCCGACGACACCACCAGATCGACCTGTTCTTTGCGCAAAGCAGGCAGCGCATCGAACGCCAGACCGGGGCGAATATCGACGTCAACATCCGGCCATGCCTTGCGGAATTCCTCAAGCACCGGAAGCAGCCATTCAAAACAGGCGTGACATTCAATCGCGATGTGCATGCGCCCCGAACTGCCCTGCACCAGTCCGGAAAATTCCAGTTCCAGCGCCGCGACTTCCGGAAGAATCCGGTTCGCCGCCGCCAGCAATCGATGCCCCGCCGCTGACAGCTTTAACGGCTTGGACCGCCGCACGAAAAGCTCAACCCCCGCTTGATCCTCGATCCCCTTGATCTGATGGCTCAGGGCGGATTGGGTGATGCCTAGACTGTCCGCCGCGCGCGCCAGTCCACCGGTCTCATGGATCGCCTTGATCGTGCGCAGGTGCCGGAACTCGATGTGCATAACTGAACAAACCTCATGATGTTCGTGAAACTTATGAATTTGCTTCATGTAGACCAAGACCGGATAAAGACGCAACCTTATGGAGATCCCCACATGTCCCGTCCGTCAGTATCCTTTGAATTCTTCCCGCCCAAATCACTGCAGGCGTCGTTCCGGCTGTGGGACTGTGTGCAAACGCTTGCGCCGCTGGACCCGTCGTTCGTGTCGGTCACTTACGGTGCAGGCGGCACCACCCGCCAGCTGACCCACGATGCCGTTGATGCGATTGTAAAAACCACCGATCTGCCCGTGGCCGCCCATCTGACGTGCGTCGATGCAACCCGCGCTGAAACGCTGGCGATCGCGGCTGGCTACAAGGCCGCTGGTGTCACCCATATTGTGGCCCTGCGCGGTGATCCACCAAAGGGAACAGGTGGTTTCGCCCCGCACGCCGACGGCTTTCAAAGCTCGATCGAATTGACCAGCGCCTTGGCTCGCGAAGGCTTCGACGTCACCGTGGGCGCCTACCCTGAACGCCACCCTGACGCAGCAAACCAACAGGCCTGCATCGACCATCTTAAGGCCAAGATCGACGCAGGTGCCACCCGCGCCATCACGCAATTCTTCTTTGAGGCGGACACATTCCTGCGCTTTCGCGATGCCTGCGCCGATGCGGGCATCACCGCCCCGATCCTGCCTGGCATCCTGCCGATTGAAAACTGGGCCGGCGTGCAAAAATTCGCTGCGGGCTGCGGCACCGCCATCCCGCAAATCCTGAAAGATGCTTTTGGCAAAGCCAGCGATCCCGACTTAGTCTACCTGCTCGCCACCGCACAGGCCACCGAACTGTGTGATGAATTGATCAGCGAAGGCGTCAACCACCTGCACTTCTACACCCTCAACAAACCTGAATTGACCCGCGATATTTGCCACGCCCTTGGAATGGAGCCTGCCCTGCGGCTTCAAAACGTGGCCTGATCCCCGTTTGGGATCAATTGGGCAGTGCAACCTTGGTGTCATCGGATCGGTTTTTAGCAACGCTCGGGTGCAGTCGTTCGGATGCGTCGCGCCCGACCACCCGCGCTTTGCGCGACCAAAACAGCTTTGCCCAACCACGCCAAGTGCCCACTGACGGCGCCGTTGCATCCGTGGGGAATCGTGTGGCCCACCCATCGGGCAGTGAGATTTCGCAGCGTTCCAATTGCTCCAACATCCAGACCAGCGACAGATTGGCCAAAGGGCGCGCCGGTTCATAGCCATTGATCTGCCCGCCGACGTCACCGTGGGTGCCCGCGAACCAGACTTGTTCCATGTTGCCGGTCCATCCCGGCGGACAGGCCCAAAGCACTGGCGCATAGGCCTCGCGGGTTTCATCCAGCGCCAAGGCATGAAAACCGTGGCGCACCGACGCGCCCAGCGCGTGGTTGTGAAACGCATGTTCAACGACGGACCAGCGCCATAGGATCGGCAACCGCACGCCAAGCGCTTTGACCGTGTCCCAAACCGCAACCGCCTCAATCGTGACCGTTGAATGGCACATGCGCTTGCGGAAAGCCTCGGCTGCCAAACCGCGCCCGCCACGGCGATAATGGCGGTACGCCAGTTGAACGTTGCGTTCGGTCGCGCAATCGGTCCGCACCAACCCGACCAGATCAATCACCCCCGCGAGCGAGCGCACAGCGTATGCCCCACGTGAATAACCCGCCAAAACAATGCGATCCCCGCTCCGGTAGCGCGATGCCAAAACCCCATACGCCCGCTTGATCTGGCTGTTGATGCCGCGCCCCAGCATCACGTCCAAGGTCTCTCCCCAGTCGGTCCATTGGATACCGGGTTCATAATAAATCGTAAGGTTGGCGGCGCGTTTGGTGCCAGCGCTCGCCTCTTGCAGAAGCTTGTAAAGCTGCCCCGCATGGGTTTCACAGCCAACCTCCAAAGACGACATCGTCCCATCAAGGATAACCACATGGGTCGCGGGGCCGCGGTGTCGCACGCCAGCCGTCTCATGCTTGCGGCTACGTCTGATAAGGGATTGGACCCAGTTAAGGAGACGCATCGCCACCCCTGTTTAACATCTGCCAGACGCGATGCGGCGTGAACGGCATCTGAACGTCGCGCACACCAAGGTCCCAGACCGCGTCTTGCACCGCGTTTGTGATGGCAGCCAAAGCACCAACCGTGCCCGCCTCGCCGCAGCCCTTCATGCCCATAGGGTTGTACAGGCTTTGCGTCGCTTCGGTGTCGAAATACATCATCGGCACATCCTCAGCGCGCGGCATCGCGTAGTCCATGAACGATGCCGTGAGAAGTTGGCCGTCTTCATCATAAACAACCCGTTCAAACAGCGCCTGCCCAATGCCCTGCACCACCCCGCCATGCACCTGTCCTTCAACCAACATAGGGTTGATAAGATTGCCAAAATCGTCAATTACCGTGTAGCGTTGCACGGTGACAACACCTGTCTGTGGGTCAATCTCGACCTCTGAAACATGCGCGCCGTTGGGGTAGCTACGGTGGTCAAGTTTGATCTGTTTTGAGATGCTCAACAGGTCATCGCGCCCTGCACCCCGCGCCATATCCGCCACATCAAGCATGGTGGGCGTCAGGTTTGATCCGGCAATGCGGAACCGCTCGTCATCGAAAGAAACGTCCGTGGCGGGCACGCCTTCAACCTCCCCAAGGAACGCCGAAAATCTATCAATCATTACGCCAACCGCAGCCAAAGTCGCGGTGTTTTGCACGGTAACTGAGCGCGACCCACCTGTGCCACCGCCTGTGGGGATCAAATCGGAATCGCCTTGTACAACTGCAATCCGGTCCGCAGGAATCCCCGTTTGATCCGCCAGAAACTGCGCAAAGACAGTTTCATGGCCCTGCCCGTTGCTTTGCGTGCCGACAAATATCGACACCGTTCCATCAGTGTTGAAATCGACGCGGCTGGTTTCGCTCGGATCACCAAGAATGCTTTCGATATAATAACACAGGCCGATCCCGCGCAATTTACCCGCCGCCGCAGACGCCGCGCGGCGTGCAGCAAACCCGTCGCGATCTGCCGCACGCGTGACACGCGCCAGTACCCTGTCAAAATCACCCACGTCATAGGGCTGGCCCGTTGCGGACATATAGGGAAACTGGTCCGGCTTGATGAAATTGCGCTGGCGCAACGCCCAAGGGTCCACCCCCATTTCGCGGGCTGCGTGATCTAGGCTGCGTTCCAACACATAAATCGCCTCGGGTCGCCCCGCACCGCGATAGGCGTCAACCTGCGTGGTGTTGGTGTAGACGCCGACAGTGCGCATCGCCACCGCCTGTACGTCATAAACACCCGGCAACACTTTGCTGAAAAAGGCGGTCTGGATCAATTGCCCCGCTTGGGAATTGTACGCGCCCAAATTGGCAATTGTATCAACTTTGTATGCGATCAGGCGGTGGCTGGCATCGAAACCCAACGTCGCTGTGCTGACCAGATCGCGCCCTGCATTGTCGCTTTGCATGGCTTCGGATCGATCCGACATCCACGCAACGGCGCAACCCAACGTCCGCGCGGCATAGGCGCACAAAAACGTCTCGGGATAATCCATCGCCTTCATGCCAAAGCCACCGCCAACATCGGGGTTGGTGACACGCACGTCCGCCGCGTCCATCCGCAACACTTGCGCAACTGACGCGCGCGGCGACCAAACCCCTTGGCCGTTGACGCTAACATGCAAACGCGCGCCCTCGGGTTGTGCAAAACATCCACGTGGTTCCATTGAATTGACGATGATGCGGTTGTCCTGCACCGGCACGCTGATCACATGCGCGGCGCTGGCCAGCACTGCGTCCACCGCCGCGATGTCCCCCATCGACCAATCAAACGCCACGTTGTCAGGCGCTTGCGGGTGTATTTCAGGCCCGCCCGCCGCCAACGCCATGTGGACATCCAGATCGTCAAAATCCAGCTCGATCAACTCAGCCGCATCACGCGCCTGCGCCAGCGTGTCCGCGACGATGAACGCCACAGGTTCCCCGACAAACCGCACACGCCCCCGCGCCAAGATCGGGCGTTCAGGTGCTGCGGCTTTGGTCCCGTCGCTATTGGTGATGATGTCGGCGTTCATCGCAACGTTCAGCCCTGCGGCTTCAAGGTCTGCCAGCGTCAGCACCATATGCACACCATCTGCCGCACGCGCATCCGCAACATCTAACGCGGTGATGTCGCCATGCGCGACGGTTGATCGCAACACATAAGCCCGCAGCGCACCGCTCGGCACAATGTCATCCACATAACGCCCCGTGCCGTTCAGAAAACGAACGTCCTCAACCCGTTTGATTGGTTGGGATTTCCCAAACTTTTCCATGCCCGTCGCTCCTGTTGGCTCAGCATGAACCCTAGACCGCGCAGCGGGCGCGTCCACCCTAAACCTTGGCCTAAACCTTAGCCCAAACTTTGACGCTGACCTTGGCCCCTTTCCCTTCACGCCCGCCTCGGTTATTTCACGCCCAAACAAAGGGATCGCAGACCATGCCAATGGAAAAGAAATTCGACGCGACCGAGGCCGAGGCCCGCATTACAAACCGCTGGCTGTCTGAAAAGGCATTTGTCGCAGGCGCCAACGCGTCGCGGGACGAAACATACTGCGTTATGATCCCGCCGCCAAACGTCACCGGTGTTTTGCATATGGGCCACGCGTTCAACAACACGTTGCAGGATATTCTGGTCCGCTGGCACCGCATGCGCGGGTTTGACACGCTTTGGCAGCCCGGAACGGACCATGCAGGTATCGCCACGCAGATGGTCGTCGAACGCCAACTGGCCGAAACGCAGCAGCCCAAACGGATCGAACTGGGGCGCGAAAAGTTCCTCGAAAAGGTCTGGGATTGGAAGGCCGAATCCGGTGGGCAGATCATCAACCAACTCAAACGCCTCGGTGCGTCATGTGACTGGGACCGCGAAGCGTTCACCATGTCCGGCGCCCCCGGTGCGCCCGCATCTGCCCAAGGAAATTTCCACGACGCCGTCATCAAAGTCTTCGTTGAAATGTACAACAAAGGCCTGATCTATCGCGGCAAACGTCTGGTCAATTGGGATCCACATTTTGAGACCGCGATTTCCGATCTTGAGGTCGAGAATGTCGAAGTCGACGGCCATATGTGGCATTTTAAATACCCGCTCGCGGACGGTCTTACCTATGACTACGTCGAGAAGGATGAAGACGGAAACGTAACACTTAGCGAAAACCGTAACTATATTTCTATCGCGACGACACGACCCGAAACCATGCTTGGGGATGGCGCCGTCGCTGTTAATCCAAAAGATGAACGTTACGCGTCAATCATCGGAAAACTATGTGAAATTCCCGTTGGACCAAAAGAAAACCGTCGCCTGATCCCGATCATTGTTGACGACTACCCGGACATGGACTTCGGCTCCGGTGCGGTGAAAATCACCGGCGCGCATGACTTCAACGACTACATGGTCGCCAAGCGCAACGGCATCCCGATGTACGCGCTGATGGACACCAAAGGCGCGATGCGCAGCGATGGGAAACCTTACGCGGAAGAAGCCGCCGTCGCGCAGAAAATTGCCAGCGGTGACACCGAATTTGACGAAGCAATGATCGCTGCGATGAACCTTGTACCGGACGCCTACCGTGGCATGGATCGGTTCGTGGCCCGCGACGCGGTTGTGGCAGATATCACCGCCGAAGGCCTCGCCGTGATGGTTGAGGCCACGCGCAAAGTTAAGGACGATGAGGGGGTTGAGAGCGACGTCACCGAGACCGTCCCCTACGTCGAGTCCAAGAAAATCATGCAGCCCTTTGGTGATCGATCCAAGGTCGTGATTGAACCCGCGCTGACGGACCAGTGGTTCGTGGAAACCGACAAAATTGTCGGCCCTGCCTTGGATGCGGTGCGCGATGGCACGGTGAAGATCATGCCGGAGTCGGGCGAGAAGACGTACTACCACTGGCTGGAGAATATCGAACCTTGGTGCATCTCGCGCCAGCTGTGGTGGGGGCACCAGATTCCGGTTTGGTATGGGCCGAAACACCTTTGCTCAGGGCTTGTCCCGAACCCAGAACGAATTGCGCGAATGGACCAGCATAATCAGGGCGAATTTGCCGTGTTCTGTGGCGCGACTTTTGCGTCTGTTTTGGAGCAAGCTGAAGACTACTACGAAGGCATGCCTGTCACAGAAGCCGCATCCAAAGAGGATGCTATTGAATTGATGAAGAATGGCAAAATGCCACTCTACCGCGACCCTGACGTCCTCGACACGTGGTTCTCCTCCGGTCTCTGGCCCATCGGCACCCTTGGCTGGCCCGAAGACACGCCCGAGCTGAAAAAATACTTTCCCACCTCCGACCTCATCACAGGGCAGGACATTCTGTTCTTCTGGGTCGCGCGGATGATGATGATGCAATTGGCCGTCGTCGGCGAGGTTCCGTTCAACACCATCTACCTGCATGGCCTCGTGCGCGACGCCAAGGGCAAGAAGATGTCCAAATCAACCGGCAACGTCATCGACCCGCTCGATATCATCGACGAATACGGCGCAGACGCGCTGCGGTTCACCAATGCGGCGATGGCATCGCTTGGCGGTGCGCTGAAACTCGACACGTCCCGCATCGCGGGCTACCGCAATTTCGGTACAAAGCTTTGGAATGCCTGTCGTTTTGCCGAAATGAACGGGGCCTTCGGTACAGACGCTGTACATACAGGTGGTGTACAGGATCTGTACGCAAATCATACGTCGCTTTCGGTCAATAAATGGATCATCGGCGAGACGTCAAAGGTGCTGGCAGAAGTCGACGACGCGCTGACCAATTACCGTTTCAACGACGCCGCAGACGCGCTTTATAAATTCGTCTGGGGCAAGGTGTGCGACTGGTATGTCGAATTGTCCAAGCCGCTTTTGCTGGATGGAACGGACGCCGAAAAGGCCGAATGTCAACAAGTGATGAACTGGGTATTAACCCAATCGCTGATCCTTTTGCACCCGATCATGCCATTTATCACCGAAGAATTATGGGGTTTGATGGGCAAAGACGGGCTGCTGTGTCACGCCGATTGGCCCGAACTTGGCGACGATCTTGTCGATGCAGACGCGGCGTCTGAAATGCTCTGGGTTATCCAGATCATTGAAAATATTCGCTCAACCCGCGCGCAAATGAACGTGCCTGCGGGTCTTTACGTGCCATTGATCCAGACTGAGGCAGACGCAGCCGCAAAATTGGCTTGGGCCAACAACGAGGCCTTGATCAAACGGTTGGCGCGGGTTGATAGCTTGACCGAAGGCGATGCGCCGAAGGGGTCGCTGACCGTCGGCACCAAAGGCGCAACTTTTGCGCTGCCACTGGCCGACATCATCGACGTGGACGCCGAAAAAGCCCGCATTACCAAGTCATTGGGCAAAGTCGAAAAAGAAGCTAACGGTTTGCGTGGGCGTCTGGGCAACCCGAAATTCGCCGAAAATGCGACCGCCGAAGTTGTCGATGAGGCCAAGGCAAATCTGGCGCTGCGGACCGAAGAAATCGCGCAATTGTCGGCGGCTTTGGTGCAGCTTAACGAAATCTAGCTGCGGGTCGTTTTAGGCGGGCGCGTGGTTAATGCACCACGCGCTCAACCGCGCGCATCATGCCGAGGGATTTGTCATAAACCAGCGTCAGGATACGACGGCCAGACCCACTGCGTGCGAGTGGCGCAATTGTGCGCACGCTTAAGGCAGCGCCAGTTATTGCAATAAAACCCCTGCGTGAAAGGCGATTTTTAGGTTTGGGCATGAAAAAATCCTTCTGAACGCGATGTGGGGGCCGCGTTAACCCTTTTCAAAGGGGAAGGAAGGCCGCAAAGTCCCCCTATGTCTAAAGAACCAGAAAATGATCCCCGCCTCACGGCCCTTGCAGCATCACTGCCAACATCGGTTCCCTTTGTCGGGCCCGAAGCACAAGAACGCAGCGCCGGTGCACCGTTCAAGGCGCGGCTCGGCGCCAACGAGAGCGTGTTCGGACCGTCACCAAAAGTAATCCGAACCATGCGCATGGCCGTCAAAGAAACATGGATGTACGGCGATCCTGAAAGCCACGATTTGCGCATGGCCCTCGCCAAGCATCACGCCATTGATCCAAGCGAGATTGTCGTCGGCGCGGGTATTGACGGACTGCTTGATAGCCTCGTGCGGTTAACAGTCACCAAGGACACGCCTGTCGTGACCAGCCTTGGGGCCTATCCAACGTTCAACTATCATGTGACGGGCTACGGTGGGGTGATCCATACGGTTCAATATACTGCGGATTATGAAGATCCAGAACACCTGATCGCAAAAGCGCGGGAGGTGGGTGCGAAACTGATTTATCTATCAAACCCTGACAATCCGATGGGTACGTGGCATTCCGCAGCGACGATCCAGCGGATGATCGAAAGTGTGCCCCGCGACTGTCTGTTGGTCCTCGATGAGGCTTACGTTGAACTTGCGCCCGACGGCACAGCACCTGCGATCAATACCAATGATGCGCGTGTGATCCGTCTGCGCACGTTCTCCAAGGGCTACGGCATGGCCGGTGCGCGGGTCGGTTATGCGCTCGGTCATAAGACGTTGATTTCGGCGTTTAACCGCGTGCGAAATCACTTCGGGATGAGTCGGATTTCACAAGCTGGCGCGCTTGAGGCGCTCGCCGATCAGGACTGGTTGGGTGACGTGTGCGACAAGGTCGAAGCGGCACGCACGACGCTGTACCAGATCGCGGAAGACAACGGGTTGAAGGCGATCCCGTCTGCCACGAACTTTGTCGCCATTGATTGCGGGCAGGATGGTGAATTCGCCCGCGCGGTTCTTAATGCATTGATAGACATGGGTATTTTTGTGCGCATGCCGTTCGTCGCACCGCAAGACCGCTGCATCCGGATTTCGTGTGGCACCCCAAAAGACATGACATTGG
This sequence comes from Octadecabacter sp., assembly GCA_017886375.1. Taxonomy (GTDB): domain Bacteria; phylum Pseudomonadota; class Alphaproteobacteria; order Rhodobacterales; family Rhodobacteraceae; genus Octadecabacter. The sequence goes on along the minus strand of JAGGNB010000026.1, from coordinate 1,723 downwards.
TGGCCAAGGCGTTGCCCAAAGCGCTGGCGCAAGCGTCAGGCCAAGTGTTGGGCAAAACATTGTTCGGATCGGGTTCACAAAAAACTTAAGTGATCTTTCATGGCGAGCCGTTAGGATCGAACCAACCCGCGACAGGAGCATGCCATGCGCAAACCCTATAAAAGTGTCGAAAATTACACCAACGCCTTTTTGGTCACCGCTGGTCTGGTGTTGTTCATGGCATTTTTCACGCTGGCCGCCACCAAAGGGTTCGTATGGGTGCTGTTATCCGCAGCACTGATCGACGGCTTGATCCGCCTGCGCGCCGCGCGGCTTCGTGCCTCCAGCTCGGGTTAGGTCAGCCAACACCTGCGACGCCGCTTCCAATGCGCCCGCGCCATGGGGGATGCCCAGCGCCTTTAACCCTGCATCAATCGTGCCAAGGAACCCCATAACCATATGGCCATTGACGTGGCCCATGTGACCGATGCGAAAGAATGCGCTGGCAGGGGAGCGTCCCAAACCAATGCCTAATGTCACGCCCATATTGTCCTCGCACCATGCCCGAAGTGCATCGCCCTGCCCCTCATCAAGTCGCAGTGAAGTGATCGCGCGCGACCGCGCTGCGGGGTCCGCAACGTTGATCTGCATCGGCCCGTCTGCAGACCAGACATCAATCGCAGCCCAGACTGCATGGGCCAACCCGTCATGGCGCGCCCAAACGTTTTGCAGCCCTTCGTCTTTGATCATATCAAGCGCCTCGCGCAGCCCGTAAAGGTGATGCGTCGGCGCGGTCCCGTCAAAGAATTTCCAGTATTCGTCGCCCGCAACGCGTGGCCGCCAATCCCAGTATTTCGACACAAGATTGTTGGTTTCGCGCACCGCGTCTGCCTTGTCATTGAACCACACAAACCCAATGCCCGGTGGTGTCATCAGACCCTTTTGGCTGGCGGCGACAGTGATATCCACGCCCCAATCGTCCATGTGATATTCATCGCACCCAAGCGACGCGATGGCGTCACACATCAACAAGGCACCGTGGCCCGCGTTGTCGATGGCCGCGCGTATGCCTTTGACATCATTCAGAACTCCGGTCGATGTATCAACCAACACCGTCAACACAGCCTTGATGCGCCCGGCGGTGTCGGCTTTCAACACGGCCTCAACCTGCGTCAGGTCAACCGCGTCACTGTCGCCGAAATCAATCGTTTCAACCGATGCACCCAACCCTTCGGCCATCTCGCCCCAGCCGACGCAAAACCGCCCCGTCGCAAGAACCAGAACCGTGTCACCATCGCTCAGAATATTGGACAGCGCCGCTTCCCAGACACCATGGCCATTGCCAATGTAGATGGCCACGTCGTGACGCGTGCCAGCAACCGCCTTCAGGTCGGGAAATAAGCTGCGTGTCACGTCATGAAGCTCACCCGTATAGATGTTAGGCGCTGCACGGTGCATTGCCCGCAACACCCGGTCCGGCATCACAGATGGGCCTGGAATTGCAAGATAGGTCAAACCATTGGCAAACATGTGCTGCGTCCTTAAATGAATGGTGTCGGGCAGACACTATCCTGCGCAAATGCCGCGTCAATGGCGGACAGATGATCTGGAACGCGGCCGCACCTTTCGCCTCAGTTCGTTAGCGCCTAGACGTATGTAAACTAAAGACGGAACCGCTATGACAGACCCCGCCCACGTGACCGACCCCGCTCACACGCCCCAACCTGCTGCGAATCCCGAACGC
>JAGGNB010000088.1 GCA_017886375.1 Octadecabacter sp. | reverse complement strand
TGTATTACGAAGAGCTTTCCAAGGGTGATTTGTTCTGGGCGCGCAACGATCCACAGGCGGTTTGGCTGGGCAACACCGCGCCGCTGCGCCGTGAATTTATGGTGCATTGGGCCGTCTATGACAGCCAGATCAACCTGCCGACGATCTACATGATGGAGCTTGAGGACAGTGGTAAGGTTGGGCTGCCGAAAGATGATCGCCGCTGGCCCGAAGTGCAGGCGCACCTGATGGCGCAAAGCCTTGGCGGGTTAAAACTGCTGACCATCGCCAAAGGGTTTGATGAGGATTTTGACGACCTGCACCCCAAACGCCTGCGGCGTTTTCATGTGGGGCCGATGTATTCCCACGCGTTCACCCGTCAGGCTGGACCGCTGCGCGAAGTCTTGGAAGTCGCGCGATCCCCTGTCGGGGAAGATTGGGCGCTGGTCTGGACCGAAGAAGAATTGGTGTCCGAGACCACGCGCACAGAAAAGTCAGGTTGGTTTGGAACCGTTGAGCGAGAGACATTCGCGCTGGATCCATTTGCAGGCAGGGGCGCCGAAACCGGAGCCACCAAAGTTGAGCGCAGCATTATTCTGCCCCAGCGCCCGTATCAGGCATTGGAAGAACGCAAGCCCGCGGGATTTGACGACGTGCGCAAGTTTGTAGTTTCGCCCACAGGAAGCGTGCTGAGCTATAAATAACGGTCGTGATTTGAGTTGTATTTGCCAAGATGAAGGTTGAAGCGGAATGAAACAGATCGGTTATTTCCTTTGGTGGCAATGCTGTGAAGGGCGCAATCGTTTTCGGGCCTATTGGGGCAGTAATAGGTTTTCTGTTTGGGCCGTGGATGGCGAGTGCCTATCAGGCCCTCAAGGGTAGGAATGAGGAAAAAATATGAGCCAGACAAGCGACACGATGGAGCTGCGCGAAGAAGACATCCGCAAGCATTACGACGGTGCCACCGCCATGGTGCAGGGGTTCGATCACACGCCGCGCATTGGCACGGCCAAGGATGCGCCCGCGACTGAAAAGTCTGCGGGCATCGGCACGCGGCGGCGGTTTCGCACGACAACACCGGGGCTGGTGACGCGATCAACAGCGCGCTCTGAAGGGGTGCAATTGTTGGCGCGGATTGAGGGGAGCGATGAAGGCGACGGGCTGACGTCGCCAACGCAGGCCACAGTTCTGCACGGGCTGCGTCGCGCCATTGCAATTGCGCTGGCCGTGGCTGAACAATACGCTGATCGCACAGGATTGGCGGACCTGAAACGCGCCAACCTTGAGGGGTCATTGGCAGCTGGCAAAAAGGCGGAGTTTTCTGAGCTTTTGACCGCTGAGGCACTGGTTACGATGTCTGTTTTCGCCAACGCAACGGCGTTCCTGATGGCTTCGCACGCGGGCGAAGAGACCGTGGAAATCGGTGAGGTCGAGGAGGTGTTGACCGACAACGCAACCTTGGCATTGCACGGTGTTTTGTGGGAACTGGATCAGGACATTGGGCTGTTCGCCGACACTGAACCCAAGCTGGTCGCGACGGTGCTGGCCTACGCCGAGGCGTTGATGGCCAAGGCTGCCGCGCGGTCGACCACCGCCGGACGTCTGGAGCCATTTTCTAGCGCGTCTTGGAAGGTCGAAGAAGACGGGCTGACCATTCGCGGGTTCACCCCTGCGCGGGCCGCGAAATCGACCACCCTGACGATGAGTTTCAAGAAACCGAACGAGGTCGTGGGCAACCATATCGCCAAGTACCAGTCGATGAAGCTGGCGAAAATGGTCATGGCCTATGATTTTGAGCGCAAGCTGAATCCGTTTGCCGAACTGGGTGGTTTCATCTTTACGTTCATGGGCGACGGCGCACCGGGGACGGGGAAAACGACCCTGATCCAGATGATGGCGGGGCTGATTTCGGAATACTGCAAGGTCGCGGGATATCCGTTCCGCTACCAGAACCTTTCGACGGACAACATCGACAGTTATCAGGGTAAATCGGGGCAGAATGCTAAGGCGTTCATCAACAACGTGATTGACCCAAGTGTGATTGGGTTCGGCACGATTGACGATATCGACCAGTTGGCGGGCAAACGCGGTGATCGTCAAAGCTCAGCCGGTCAGTTGGAGATTACTGCCGTTCTGATGGAGAGCTTTGCGGGGGCCAATACGGTTGTGCGTGGCAATTGCACGTTCGGGATGTTTTCGAACTACCCCGAAAACGTCGATGATGCGCTGCGCCAACGGGCGGGTGCGCGGTTCTTGGTGGACGGGCCACAGACGCGCGACGACTACATTGATATTCTGTATCTGTTGATGGGCAAGAACCATGATATTCCGGTTGGTGATCATGATGTGTTCAGCGCACAGGAAATCAAAAAGGCTGTCGCTGCGAGCTTTGAAGGACATTCCAAACCCCACGAGGCGGGGTTGATGAATGTGTTTGATCGGGTGAATGACCAGATTGGCGCGCTTGATACGATTGCCAAACTCGGCACCTATCTGAAGGGCATCCAAGAGGCTGATCCGAGGTTCACGGGCCGTGCGATCAAAAACATCACCGACGCTGTGAAAGTGCGCGCGATGGATTTTGAATTGCCGGATGATTGGATGGAAACGCCGGAGCTGTTTTTGGCGAAAGATTACCCGACCAAGATGGCGATGATCGAGGACATGAGAAAGCCGATCACCGTTGAAATGGTCATCCAAGAAATCAACCGCTACGCTGATTCAGAATTCCGCTACGCCGACAAATCCGACGAGGTCGCGATTGAAAACTTGATGCGTGATTTTGAACGATCTGAGGAAGCCAAGCGGCGGTATCTGGAGAGTAAGGGTGGGTGAAGCATTTTCCACGGGCCTGATTTTGCCTGCGATTTGTCTGGCCGCGCTCGGCTGGGCAGTGCCGCGGGTGCTGGCGGTTTTTTGGCCCGAGGGGGTCAAATGGTTGATGGGATTGGCGTTGGCATCGACCCTGATTATGGCCCTGTGTGGGGCGGGATTTTTCGCCGTGCTGTACACGAGCCAAGGGGTGAATCTGGATGATTTATATGCTACGGGCGGGCTGTCGGTGCCGCTGCATTTTGCCAAGCTGAGTTTGATTTCGGCGCTGTTGTGGGCGCCGTTGATGGTGTTGTCGCTGGCGGGTGTGCCGAAGAACTGGGTGAGGGAGGTTTGGTGAAACTATTGAAACGCTTAACCCTTTTTACTGGTGCCGTTCTTTTGATTCCGACCATTATGACAACGAACATTTGCAATTGGCAATTTGCCTGGAATTGGAACAGGGATGGGCAATGCGCCGCAACTGATCAGCCGTCAGAAGTGTTTTTGAGTTTTTTGGCCCTCACAGGTATTGCCGCAGTGATCATTCTTCTTGTCTGGGTGTTGCTCTGGCTTTTGACCAAATTTTTGCAGCATAAGGTGGCCAAATGAAACGTCTCATCCAACGCGGCCTGATGTTTGGCAACCTCATCCCCGTCGTCTCCCCCGTTCTTGTGGAACGCTATAACCGTGCGCTGAAGCGTTTGACGGGCAAGCAGACCGAACTCACCGATTTTCATATCGATATTTCGGGCTATTCACCTGAGATCGGCGATGAGTTGGGGGATGATTTGTACCTCAACCATATGGGCGTGAACCGGCAGTTTATTTTGCTGACAACGGAGCAGAAAACCGCGCCGTTGTTGAATGCGAAATTCTCGACCTCGCGTGGGATTTTGCGCCAGTTTATCGAGGCGAACGAGGCGCAGTTGTTTGCGCTGACCGCGCGGGACGGGGTCGCGGGGGAGTTGGTGAATTCGGTCTACGGGTTGGATACGCCCGCGCGTCTGTTTGACATCGGCCATGTGAGCATTGAGGCGGATACGACGGACGGTGCTGTTGCGGCGGCGGCCAAGCTGGGCGGGATGATTGACCAGTTTATGCGCGACGATGGTGCGTGGTTTGATGATGTCTTGATCGGCAATATGATCGGGTTGGCCAAAGACACCGGCGACATCACCCGCAATCCGGTGAAACTGGCGGATATGACGTTTGATCAGGACAATTTCTGGACCGCGCATTTGGGCGGGTTGTACCTGTTTCGCGGGGTGCCAGAACCTGCGGCAATCACGATGGGTGAAAAATCTGACCTTGGCGATCTGCCGATTGCCACGGTGCTGCAAGGCGACGAGAGGTCCGCGATTGCGCAATTCCTTAAGGCCAATGATCTGGCGGAGCCGATTGTAGAGGCGCGTGGCATCGATAGTGGCGCGATCCTGCGCCAAAAGATGGATTTCATTGTCGCGGATGTGGCGGCGGGGCTTGGTGAAGACCTCGCGGGGGCGACGCGGCGCGATTTGCGCAATATGGGCCGACGGTATTTTGACAAGCTGCCAGCGGCGTGGCGCGGACTTGCTGATCTGGTGCGCTGGGCGGAGGATGGCGGCGCGTGGCCCCATATCGACAGCGAACATCCTGCGTATTTCTACACGCTGCGGGCCAAGGCCCACAAAGACGCCGATCTGGTGAATATGTTGTTGGCAGAACTGTCGCCGATGGATGTGCGACAGCTGTTCATTTGCCACAAAGAGGCGTTTTACAGCGCCTATATGGGCTGGACGGACGAAAAGAAGGACTATGTGGCACAATTCCTGTCAACCGAGTATCAGGTGGATAAGGCTGGCACGCGCGATGCGTTGTTTGGATTTGAAGCGGCGATGAGTGAGCCGAGTGGCCCGCCACCTTTGCCGGACCTGATTGATCGGGTCGGGCCATGGGGCGCGGTTCGGCGACGTGATTAAAGGCGGCGCGATTGAGATAGGGAACGGGGACGCGATATGTTTGTGAGATTGATCTTGGGCGGCTTTGTCATTCTGGGCGTCGTGTATATCTGCGTGACGCTGTATTCGCGGTCTGTGCGCCGCGAAAAGCTGGAAGACTCGTGGGACAAAGAACCGGTTGAGGGCACGACGCGAGAGGCGTATATTACTGACGGAATGGCCAAATATGAAAGCGGGTTGCGCAAAAAGCTGATCCTGCTTGTGTTTGTCATCCCGCCACTTGTCGTTGGCACGATCATTTATTTCATCAACTGAAAGCGGACAACATGCGCAATATTCGCCGATCTATCCGATTAATCCTGTTTCTGATCATCGGGTCGATCCTGCATTACGCCTTGCCGCAGCACGATGTGGTGCGCGTGGTGAATACCTATCAGGAACGCCAAGACCTCAACGACTGGACGCGGGTTTTCTGGGCGCGGCCAGACGATCAATCGGCGACGCTGATCAACCGCGATGTGCAGTTTATCCAGACGATCAGAAAGCAGTCGATGCTGTTCGGGTTTGTAAGCCGCGAGACGACCGAGGTTATGGTCTATCGTAATGAGGATACCGGTTGGTCATGGCCGTTTTATTTCAAGTTCGACACCGCAAACCTGCAAACCGAGGCGGACGATCTTGTCTCTACGAGCGAGGAACCCAAGTGGGCCGTGATGACCCATTACGGCTGGCGCAACGAATATCTGTCGGCGTTTCCCAACGCGATTGCGATTCGACCGGTATCAGGGCCTGATGTGTTGATTGTACCTTGGTTCAATATCGGGTTCTTGGTTGTTCTGATGATCGCATTTCTGTTCCTGCGCGCCATGTGGATGCAATTTCGTGAGCGCACGGTCGATCCGCTGGCCGACAAGGTCGGGGACCGGATGGATCACATGAATGCCGACCTGTCAGAACGAAAAGGGCGCGTGTCCCGCTGGCTTGGGACGTGGCGCAAGAAGTAGGGATTTACGCCTTCCGCGCCCGCGGAGGGGGGCCAGCCCCCCGTCCTGCGGACTCCCCCCGGGATATTTTTGAAGCAAAGA
>JAGGNB010000113.1 GCA_017886375.1 Octadecabacter sp. | reverse complement strand
AAGGCATGCATATCAGACCCACAGATACCCGACGCCTCAATCCGGATCAGGCTTTGTCCTGCTCCTGCGACAGGATCGGGCATATCGCGGTACACAAGTGTTTGAACAGAGTCATAAACCAGCGCTTTCATTTTGCGGTATATCCCCCGTCAACCATCAGAATCTGGCCCGTAACATAGGCGGATGCGTCTGAGCACAGGAACAGCAACGGACCATCGATGTCCTCAAGCGTGCCATTGCGCCCGATACAAGTTTGCGCCGCGTTGCGCGCTGCGCGTTCGGGGTCGGCAAACACAGGGCCGGTCAGTTCCGTCGGGAAAAATCCTGGTCCAATGGCATTTGCAGTGACGCCGTCCTTGGACCACGCCTCAGCCATAGCGCGGGTCAATTGGGCGATACCCGCCTTGGAAGCGCCATAGGCGATACCACCCGAAAAGGCGCGCGTCGTTTGCAGTGACGCGAAATTCACAATCCGGCCCCAGCCCTTGGCTTTCATGGAAGGGACCATCGCTTGGCTTAGAAAAAACGGTGCCGTGAGGTTGAGCGCCAGCGTCTGGTCCCAGCCGTGTGGCGTCACATCATCGGCCTGTTCACGGGTGTTGATGCCTGCGGCGTGCACAATAATGTCTGGCGCACCAAAGGGGGCGGCAATCTTTGAGACCAGGTTTTCCATCTGGTCCCGATCTGCGACGTCGGCGACCACAGCGGCGGCGACCACACCGATCTCGTTGCATAGGCTATCCAAAGCATCCGCACGGCGAGCCACACACACGACTTTAGCCCCTGCTTCCGCCAGCACGAGTGCCGCGCGCCGCCCCAGACCGGAACTGGCACCGGTGACGCAGGCGACCTTGCCGCCCAGATCAAAAAGGGTGTCTGGATTAGCCATCTGCGGTCAGATCGAACGTCTCATCAGGAAAGTATTTGGCAAGGCGAACATCGGCTGCGCGCGCGTGGCCTTCCATTCCTTCCAGCCGCGAAATCCGCGCGGTCGCTTCAGCAACCCGCTTGGACCCATCGCGGGTAGATCGCTGCCAGGTGACGATTTTCATGTACTTGTGAACTGACAGACCACCCGTGTAACCCGCCGCGCCAGACGTTGGCAGAACGTGGTTCGTGCCCGACGCCTTATCACCGTAAGATACGGTCGTTTCTTCGCCCAAGAACAGCGAACCATAGCACGACAGCCGCCCCAACCACCAATCGAGGTCTTCCGCCTGAACGGTCAAATGTTCGGGTGCATATTCATCCGAACAGGCGGCCATGTCTTCGCGGTCTTCGCACACGATCACTTCGGCATAATCACGCCACGCGGCGAATGCATTTTCGCGGTTCAATTCCGGAAGATCGTCAATCAATACGGGCACGCGGGCCATGACATCTTTGGCCAAGGCCACGTCGTCGGTTATCAACCAGACTGGTGAGTTATATCCATGCTCTGCTTGGCTCACTAAGTCCGTCGCCACGATATGCGGATCCGCAGTCTTGTCGGCCAGAACCAAGCTGTCAGTCGGACCCGCGATCATATCGATTCCGACACGACCGAACAGGATGCGCTTGGCCTCAGCGACGAACTGATTACCAGGACCCACAAGAATGTTCGCCTTGGGCAAGCCGAACAACCCAAACGTCATCGCGGCGACGCCTTGCACACCGCCCAGCGCCATAATTTTATGGGCGCCACAAATATGGGCCGCATAAACAATCGCGGGGGCAACGCCCAAGCCGGGACGCGGCGGGGATGTTGCGGTGATGTGGCTACACCCTGCGACCTTTGCCGTTGTCACCGTCATAATTGCGCTTGCGATATGGCTATAACGCCCCCCTGGAACGTAACAGCCCGCAGCATCCACGGGGATTGCTTTCTGTCCCGCGATCAGACCTGGCGTGATTTCAAATTCAATGTCTTTGACCGTGCCCTTTTGGGCCTCGGCAAACCGACGCACGTTGTCATGGGCGAATTGGATGTCCTGTTTCAACTTCTCCGGCACACGATCGCAGGCCGCTTGGATTTCTTCATCCGTCAGGATGATGTTGCCGTCATACTTGTCGAACTTGACCGCGTATTCACGGGCCTTGTCATCCCCGCCTGCCTCAATGTCCGTCAGGATCCCCTGCACAATGTCATGAACGTCCGACGCGCCAGATTGTGCCGTCAGCGTCGCTTTCTTGAGATAGGTCCGTGCCATATTAGGGTCGCCTTATGTCTAGAGGCCGCGGCATCGCGGGCGGGTACTGTCACCCATCGCACAATCGATTCGTAGTCTTGCACTTCTTATGTAAGCCATTACATTTATCAAATGCAAGCCTTTACAAAGAGGGCTGGCTGGTTTGAACTAAGGCAAGAAATTCGATCGCAAATCTTAACAGATACCCGACAGGGATAAAACGAACTTGAAACGGCCAGCCCCTACCCTTCATGACGTGGCAATTGCAGCCAGCGTGTCGACAGCAACTGTATCGCGCTGCCTGAATTTTCCCGATCAAGTCGCAAAACAGACCCGTGACAAGGTTATGTCGGCCGTCGAATCCCTCGGTTACTCGCCCAACTTCGGCGCAAAGGCGATGGCCGCTCGGCGGACAAATACCATCGGCGCGATCATTCCAACGATGGAAAACGCGATGTTCGCGCGCGGACTTGAGGCGTTTCAGGAAGAACTGCGCCTGCACGGGTTTACGATGCTTGTGGCCAGCACATCCTACCGCCCTGAAATTGAGGAAGAACAAATCAAATCACTGGTAGCACGCGGGGCTGATGGACTGCTTTTGATCGGCCATGAAAGAGACCCTGAGATCTACCGCTTTCTTGAAGCCCAAGGTGTCCCTGCTTTGATCACTTGGGTGTTTGACCCCAGATCCGAACGGCCCTCGGTAGGTTTTGACAACAGGGCGGCGATGATGGAAATGGCGATGAAGGTCATTGAATTTGGTCACACCAAACTTGCCTTCATCTCTGCTGTGACGGCCCAAAATGACCGCGCCTCCGCGAGACTGAACGGCATTCAGAACGCTATGAGTTCTGCTGGATTGAATGCCAACGATCTGCGCTGCATCGAAACCAACTATGGAATCGAAGAAGGCGCGGTGGCTTTTGATCGGCTCATGACCAACGGCCCGAGGCCAACAGCTATATTATGCGGTAATGACGTCTTAGCCGTTGGCGCGCTTCGCCGTGCGAGAGAGTTAAAGATCGCAGTGCCACAAGACGTATCAATCGTAGGTTTTGACGACATCGAATTGGCTCAGGTGGCTTATCCGCCCCTGACAACCGTCCACGTTCCACATCGTGAAATGGGCCGCCGCGCGGGTCAGGTCCTTGTAGATCATGTGAAAAACGGAACACCGATAAAATCCGTGCTACTGCCGACCAGACCTATTCTTCGCGAAACCTTGGCACCTGTCAAAGCGGGTTCTTAATTGATTAGCCGCCACGTGATGCCCCCTACCCGCCAACAACTCCTCAGCTTCCTTCGCGGCTTCACGCCAATGTTCTAACGGGGAAAGTTGGCCAAGGTCAGCAGCTGTGCGCTGGGCCTTTGCGACGATCTTGGCATATTCGGCCATCAGGTTTTCTTGCTCAGCAACTAGAGCGGCCCCACCACGGGCTTTCATCGCCACCTGAAGATGCCGGCTCACCAAGAACCTCAATAACAGCCTTAGGATACCTTTTGCGGAAGCGCATACGGCCACCTGAAAGTGCATCTACCCGCTTCAGCTTCATCAAAAACGCCACCTTGCGTGTCCCCTTTGTGTCCCAAGTTGTGTCTCAGGGGAGGCTCTAACGCTATGATATGTATGAAAAACAATGCCTTCAAGAGGTAGTTATGGTGCCGCTGATAGGACTCGAACCTACTACCCCATCATTACGAATGATGTGCTCTACCTGATGAGCTACAGCGGCCACGGCGCAGGGTTAGCACTGCGCCAAACATTCGAAAAGTGCTATTTTATGTCATCGGAACTCGACACGATAGCAACATCATCCTCGATGACCTCTGCTTCCACAATCTCAACGTCCGAGGTGTCTGACGGGGATTCGATTTGCCCAACGATCAGCGGTAACATTTCAACACCTGCCGGCATCGCCACTTCGCCTTTTGGCGGTTCGCGCCAGGCCAAGGTATCAAAGCCGGAGCAATTAACGCAGATTGGCGCCCAGACAGGATGGATATGTTGGCAATTGTCGCAAATCCACTGTGGGCCGCGCGTGGCAGTGAGCGCTTTGGCGAGCCAACCACGAACAACCGCATCAGCCGATCCTTCACCGCGCTCAATTGCTGCCATGATCGTTAGACTGCGCGCGGTTGGATCTTTTGCAACCAATTCGGTGATTGCACGGCGCGCTTCAGGGAAATCTTCCGCGGCAATGTTCAATTCTGCCAAAAGCATTCTTGTCTCAGGATGATTGGGATGCACCTTCGTCAAAGTATGGAAACGTTTGATACGTGCGGCCGGTTCTTCATCCGGCGCAATCGCCGCAAATGCTGATGCAAGATCGGGGTGCGGTGCAACATCCCATGCCTTCTTGATAACCCGCGTTGCGGCGCGACTAGAATTCTTTGCAACGTGGGCTTGCGCTGCCATGACAGCTGCAGGCACCAGATCGGGGGACATGCGGTTGGCCTCGATTGCCGCTTCCTGCGCCTCAAGCGTTGCACCCTCGGCAAACACGCCCTTTGCCTCAGATAGCGCCAAAACCGCATCGCGGCGGCGGTGAATATTGCGCGGCAACTGTCCGGTCTTCAGCTTAGCGGTCAATGTTTCACGCGCGCCCTTCCAGTCAGATTTCTCAGCCTGAAGGCGCAACAATGTATCCTGTGTTTCAACGTGCTTTGGCTTAATCGCGAACGCTTTTTGTGCTAGCAGCAGTGCCGTGTCCGTGTCGCCATCTTGCAGCTTTTGTTTCATGATTCCACGCACACCGACAAAGCGGGTTTTGTCATCTTCCAGCAATTTGCGATAGGTCATCTCCGCAGTCTTGCGGTCCCCTGCCAATTCAGCCGCTTGCGCGGTCAGCAGGTTCGTCAATTCGGGACGTTCGAGGAATTTTTCAGCGCGGTTCGCTTTTGCCATAGCCAGACGCCCTTCGCCTGACGCCAGTGCCATCATTCCCTCGGACAGAGCTTCATAACCTTTGCGCTCACGGTTGCGGGAAAAGTAGCGTGAAATCGCTGTCTCATCCCCGTTCAGGAACTTGAACGTTGCAATCAAAAGGCCGGTCAATTTGAAAACCAGCCAAATCAAGACGACCAGAACAATAAGCCCGATCACCATTTCAATCACCGAGAAACTTGCAGCCTGTCCGCCGATATCAATCGTCGCACTCCCCTCCATTTCGAGCAGCATTATAGCGCCGAACGTTGCGGCCATAACAGCAGCGACGAAAGCCAAAATCTTTACAAGGGACCAGAGCATTAGGGTGCAGCCTCAGTTTTAATTATATGTTTCGGAAAGGGTCGCAATCGCGTCGAGAACATCTGCACGTTGGGTGGCACGTGCGGTCCAGTCGGTCATTTCAGCGCGGGCCACTTCTGGCAGCGCTTCGAGTTCAGCTAAGGCATCCGCGACGCGGCCTGCTTTGATGGCCGCCTCTGCGCGTGACAAGACCGCGTCAGGACCTGCACCCTCTTGTGGCGCAGTAGATCGCACGTCGAACTGGCTACGCAAGAACCCGCCAATCCCACCTGCATCATCAGAAACGCCCTCAGCGCGTGCAGTTGCAAGTGCGGATCGCGCAGCGACCGGGAAGTCCTCTGTTAGCTGCGCCGTCGTCGCAACACCGCTTTCGGCAGCATCCGTCAGTGCAACTGGCAGATCAGTCGCGCCGATATCGGACAGCGCGTCATCGAACGGCGCGCCGGTTTCAACTGCCATCGCAACACGGTTCAATGCGGCGCGCACGGATGCAGCCTGTGCGGTTGCTGTTGCCTCTTGTTCAAGCTGGGCGGCTTCTTCGCGGGCCGCGGCCAGATTAGACTCAGCCTGCGCTGCCACAGACATTACGTCTTCCTGCTGGGCGGTCAGTTCCGCTCGAAGCTGGTCAAATTCACGCTGATAGGCAGCAAGTGCTGTGTCGGACAGTGTACCGTCAGCATCGGGGGCTTTCTCAACCACTGCCAAACGGTCGTCAAAATCAGTAATTTGCGTGCTCAAACGGTCGGACAATTCATCAAGTTGCGCGGCTGTCTGATCGGACAACTCCAAAAACTGCGCGTCCACGCTTGCTAGATCAGGGGCCGGAATGTTTGCGATCAGCATTTCAAGCGCTGCTATTTGATCCGCTTGCGCGGCCAATTGAACGCCCATATCGCCCGTTCCATCACTAAGGGGATAGTATGTCGCGACCCCATACCCGATCACGCCCGCGACAACGCCACCGATCAAAAGCGGAATAAAGCCGCCAGACGACGTTCTCTCGCCTTGGGTCGCGGGCAAAACGGATCCGTCCATGTCGGGTGCTTCAGTCGGATCAATATGCGCTTCTTCTGCAGGTTCAGTAAAAGCGTCGTCGACACCCCCAACTTCCAAACCATCATCAGGAGCGCTCTCCAAATCAAGGCCGCCTTCATCTTCGGGCGTGTCGTGGTCATCTTCAGCAATATCGGAGCCAACAGAATTGTCGACACGTTCGTCAATCACGACTGCTTTAGGTTCTGTCTCAGTCCTCCCATCTTCGGAACTCCCAGACAGCTCAACTGCGTCAGTGACCGACGCGTCAATCTTGGTTTCTCCAGCCTTACGCTTGGTCGTCTTGGCCACGTTTACACCCTACTCACTTCGCCCAGAGCGTCATCGCTCACATAGACAGTGTATCGCGGTGGTTGCAGACCCTCAAGCAATCAAACGCGCCGTCGCTTGCGCCATTGCGTGAACGTTAGGAGCGGGCGACACCACAACATTTAGCGGCAACAGAGTTGCAGAAGCACCAGCGACCAAGTCACTTATCGCGACGACCGCGCAGCCTTCAAAGTTTAGCGGCCAGGTTTCAAGAATTGACACTGTTTCGGCGGAAAACACCGGAAGAATGACCATTTCGTTCACCGCCAACGCATCGCGAATTGTTTGAGATGGAGCCTTCGCCGCTTTGCGATACGCAACCACGTCTTTGCACCTCAAACCCGCATCGTTCAGTCTTTTGGTAATGTCACCACGCGAAGTCTCTCCCCGTATATGAAGCAACGCGTCGTTGGGTCGCTGCCTTAGAATCAGTGTCACCAAATCATCAGCAGACCCATCTGCGCTGATGGAAATGTAACCCGCATCCTTTGCAGCACGTGCAGTTGCATCGCCGACACAAAAGGCCAACCGCCCATTGCCGCGTGGCGCCTGCGCGACGCCCGCTCGGGAGGTGAAGATTGCGGTCTCGAAATCCGGTATTTCAGCCGAAAGCGTCTCATTTTCAAATGACGGGCTGATGATCGCGCTGAACGGGCCGGATACCGTGCGAAGAACATCAACAAATCGCTGCGCGTCGGCCTCTGGTCTGGTCACGAGAACGACAGGATTGTCGAAGCGCAGCATAGCAACATCCTCCAGACGATCGCCAGACCATTGTGGCGATTGCGGCCAAGTGTTACCTGCGGACATTCCAGACGCAAGCAGGCGAGCCCCCTTATCATGTCGGCACCCCTAACCATTCTTGGTATCGAAAGCAGCTGCGATGATACGGCTGCCGCTATCGTGCGCGGTGTTGCAGGCACTGCCACGGTCGTTTCGAATGTTATCTTTGGTCAGACCGAAGCACATGCTGATTTTGGCGGCGTTGTGCCCGAAATCGCTGCACGCGCCCATGCGGAAAAAATTGATCATGCGATCGAAGACGCCTTGGCGGTAGCGAACGTTGGCCTTTCGCAGATTGACGCTATCGCGGTCACTGCTGGACCCGGCCTGATTGGCGGCGTTCTGTCAGGTGTGATGTGCGCTAAAGGACTAAGCGCTGCGACTGGTCTGCCGCTGATCGGTGTGAATCATCTGGCCGGTCACGCGTTGACGCCGCAACTGACTAACGGCATCGCGTTTCCCTATCTGATGTTGCTGGTTTCAGGCGGTCATTGCCAATTTTTGCTGGTGCAAGACCACGACAAGTATACGCGACTTGGCGGAACAATTGACGACGCGCCGGGCGAAGCGTTTGACAAAACCGCACGTATTCTGGGCCTTCCGCAACCAGGTGGGCCCGCCGTTGAACACGCTGCGAAAAATGGCGATCCGCGTGCATTCGCCCTGCCGCGCCCGCTTCTGGGCCGTGACGATTGCAACATGTCGTTCTCTGGCTTGAAGACAGCCGTTCTGCGCGCGCGCGATGATGTGATCGCAAAGAACGGTGGACTCCCCTTGGCAGTTCGCGCTGACCTTTGTGCCAGTTTTCAAGCGGCTGTCACCGACGTCTTGGTAGGTAAATCACGCAAGGCTTTGATGGCAGCGCGCGCTATTTCACCCGATGTTGATACGATCGCCGTTGCCGGTGGCGTCGCTGCGAATGGCGCAATTCGCCATGCTCTGAAAGAGCTTTGCGCCGAAACAGAGACTGGTTTTGTCGCACCACCTCTCGCTCTTTGCACTGATAATGCGGCAATGATTGCTTATGCGGGTTTGCTGCGATTAACTGCTGGCATGACCGACGATATGACCCTCTCTGCCCGACCGCGATGGCCATTGGATCAAACCAGCCCGACCTTATTGGGCAGCGGTAAGAAAGGGGCCAAGGCATGAAGATCGCAGTCGCCGGGGCTGGCGCGTTCGGAACAGGGCTCTCGATTTCTTTGGCCGCCAATGGGCCGGTAACGCTTTGGGCCCGCGATTCAGATGCGGCCTTAGCGATGGCAGTGTCGCGCGAAAATACTGCCCGTCTGCCCAACCATAAAATTCCAAGTAATGTTCTCATAACCTCCGATCTTGACGACGTCTTCGCCGCCGACACGATCTTGCTGACGATTCCGGCGCAAAAGCTTGGGGTTTGGCTGGAAGAACACGCCCAACATCTTGCAGGCAAACGGTTGATCGCTTGCTGTAAAGGCATCGATCAAACCTCTTTACGCGGCCCCGTCGCGCAGATTGAAGCCTATGTGCCTGATGCGATCGGTGCGATGCTAACCGGGCCAAGTTTTGCGACTGACATCGCCCAAAACCTGCCCACAGCCTTAACGTTGGCCTGTAAAAACATGGACGAAGGCGCCTATCTGCAGGCCTGCCTTTCGACGCCGACACTGCGGCTTTACCTTAGTCATGACGTAATTGGCGCGGAACTTGGTGGTGCCCTCAAGAATGTGATTGCGATTGCGTCTGGTGTTTGTATGGGCGCCCGTTTTGGCGAAAGCGCGCGCGCGGCTATAATCACACGTGGGTTTGCGGAAATGCAGCGCATCGGCCGCGCGCTCGGTGCCGAGCCTGAAACACTGATGGGGCTGTCTGGCTTTGGTGATCTGGCGCTGACCTGCACGTCGGATGCATCGCGCAACTACCGCTTTGGCTTGGCCATTGGGGCCGCAAAAGAATTTGACCCAAACACAACGATTGAGGGTGCGGCCACTGCAATTTCGGTCACTAACCTTGCGGAAAAGCACGGTCTAGACCTCCCGATCTGCCGTGTTGTCGCTGATCTTTCATCTGGCAAAATCGACCCCGAGACTGCACTGGTCGCCCTTCTCTCTCGCCCCCTTCGAAAGGAATAAACATGCGCGTTGCTCTCATCAGTCGGGATAATCCTGACTCCTTACAAATCCGTCTTGATAATCGCGATGCCCATTTGGCCTATATTGCTGAGACAGGTGTTGTCGAAATGGCGGGTCCGCTTCTGGACCTGGACGGTCAAATGTGTGGATCGATGATCATCATGAATGTTGATTCAGTCGCGGCGGCGCAGACTTGGGCCGCCAATGATCCCTATGAGAAGGCCGGATTGTTCAAGCATGTCCGCATCCAAGAGTGGAAGAAGGTCATCGGCTGATGCAGTACTGGCTGTTCAAATCCGAACCGTCCACGTGGGGCTGGGATGACCAAGTTGCCAAAGGTGACGCGGGCGAGGAATGGGACGGCGTGCGAAATTACCAAGCTCGTAATTTTATGCGTGACATGGCGCGCGGTGATCGAGGATTCTTTTACCACTCCCAAAAAGAGAAGGCCGTTGTTGGCATCGTTGAAGTCTGCGCGCCGGCCCATCCCGACAGCACCACCGATGATGATCGATGGGCATGTGTGGACATAAAGGCGGTTCGCCCCTTCGAAAGACCCGTAACGCTTGAGCAAATCAAGGCGGACGAACGGCTGGGCGAAATGGTCCTCGTCAAGAATTCACGGCTGTCCGTTCAACCTGTTTCAAAAGATGAATGGCTGACCGTTTGTGCCCTTGGCCGTACGAACCCCTAGCTTTTTGATCCAGTTCGTCCCTAAACTGCGGCCCAGCCACCCATAAACAGGAGAACGTGATGAATTTTCTAGCAGTAATAGTAGCCGCACTTGCGGGTTTTGCGTTTGGGGCAGTCTGGTACATGACATTGTCGAAGCCGTGGATGGAAGCTGCTGGTATCAAAGCTGA
The DNA here is from genome assembly GCA_017886375.1 of Octadecabacter sp. GTDB lineage: Bacteria > Pseudomonadota > Alphaproteobacteria > Rhodobacterales > Rhodobacteraceae > Octadecabacter. The sequence goes on along the minus strand of JAGGNB010000113.1, from coordinate 105,332 downwards.
TGAGAATGGCCGACCGGAAGGCGACACAATGGTTCCCTACATCATGGCACTCGTCGCAATGATCCTTGTATCGGGCATGATGCGGCACATATTTGCGCTTTCGGGCATCGAAACGTTCGGCAAGGGTCTGGTTTATGGCTTTAGCATCGGGCTGTTTTTCATTAGTCCATGGATTATGATCAACAACGGCTACACCAGCCGTCCGTTCAAACTGACATTGATTGATAGCGGTTATGCAACGTTCGGCTGCGCCATCATTGGAGCTATCCTAACGTTGTTTTAAGTGTCTGAAAAAATGAAAGGGTCCAAGCACCCCGCCCAGACCCTTTCTCTCACCAACGTGCACTCCTAAAAGCCACCACACGTATCTCTGAAACTGGTCCGGGCCATACTGGCCACTTCTATGTGATACACCGTGCACTTCGATTGAAGCAAATCAATTGCCCATAAAATAAGCCTAAAATGCAATACGCCCACCGATTAAGGCGGGCGTTTACACGAGGTTTTCTGGGTTTTAACGGCAATTAACCGTAAGTAGATTCTTTGCCGAAGTGTTTGGTCAGCATGTAATATACAACAGCGCGGTACTTGCTGCGCTCGGATTTTCCGTAAGTCTCGATTACAGAATTGATCCCATCCATCAGCTGTGGACCATCCGCGAGGCCAAGTTTCTTAATCAAAAAATTATTCTTCACTGTCTCCAACTCGGACGCTTGCGAGCCTGCAACGGTTGACGCATCGTCGTTGTAGATTGACGGGCCGCAGCCAATTGTCACCTTCGTCAAAAGGTCCATGTCCGGCGTCATGCCACACTTGTTCTTAAGGTCGTCTGCGTACTTTGCGATCAGATCATCACGCTTGCTCATGGTATTCTCCCACCTATTGTAATTTGGCCGGTTAAGTCGGCGCTTTGGAAATGGTAATGGCAGAAATCATTTGAGCAAAGGGAAAACCGATACCTATTTCCCCGTCACCCTAGCGGCATGTGCCCCAACCACGGGCCTGTAGATGAAAGTGGTCAGCATGTAGGCTGTTGTAATCAGGCCCCAGCGTTGTGGCGAACCATGTGCAAGCACTGTCCCGAACTGCCCGCAAAAATTGACCTTCAGCGGTTCCTTCGTCCCAGTCATTTATCAGCTGGATCCGCCGCCCGTCCAGGAAATCAAACCCTGTTATGTCGATCGCGTCGGCCGTGGAATGGGTGCTCCAACGATCGCTGACGCCACGCGTTGTGCGAATGGGTCGGCAATTGTAGCTGCCAATCTGATGGAAAGCCGTGGCTTGTGTCCCTAGGATTTCACGCGCAGCGGGCTGGACACCGTGTTGTTCCCACATCGCCAGCCGAAGCGCCGTTACGCAAGATGTTTCAACGCGGTTCATGCGGGCCAACCCAACTGCCGACAGCGCAACCCGGTTGCGGATATGACAGTTTTCCGACGTCTCAAGCGGGCTCATGACGGACACTTGTGCCGCTCGCGCCAGCACGGCTCGGCATTGCTCCACATCGTTCAGTACCACCCGTAGCTTAGACGTAGTCAAGGGTGTGACATGATGCGCCACGTCCAACTGGACTGTTGGATTCCATTCTGGTGGTAATGGCGAGTCCGGGTGAAAAAGTGCCAAGAATCCTGCAAGAATTGTCCCTATGGTCGCCAAAGAAAGCACAGCGCTGCTGACAGATCCAAAGATTACCCAGCGCGATACACGGCGCTTTGCCTTTGGGGTATCGTCTGCTTCGTTGTCTATTGGATCATCTGGTTGCACGGGTATGCCCTACTTTTCGCATTAGAACCTAATGCGAATTCCCGAGGTCGCCAACGAAAACGCCGACCCAATTGGATCGGCGTCAACGTCATGCATGTCGTATCTTATTAGTAGCGGTAATGCTCGGGCTTGAACGGACCATCTGGGGACACACCGATGTAGGCCGCTTGTTCCGCATCAAGTTTGGACAGCTTCACGCCAATGCGATCAAGATGCAGACGCGCAACTTTCTCGTCCAAATGTTTGGGCAGGATGTAAACGCCGGGCTGGTATTCGTCACCCTTGGTCCACAATTCGATCTGCGCGAGAACTTGATTGGTGAACGAAGCGGACATCACAAACGACGGGTGGCCCGTCGCATTGCCAAGGTTCAACAAACGTCCCTCGGACAACAGAATCAGGCGATGGCCATTCGGCATCTCGATCATGTCGACCTGTTCTTTGATGTTGGTCCACTTGTGGTTCTTCAGTGCTGCGACCTGAATTTCGTTGTCGAAGTGACCGATGTTACCGACGATCGCCATGTCTTTCATGCGGCGCATATGTTCGATACGGATCACGTCTTTGTTGCCCGTCGTGGTGACGAAAATATCAGCTGTTTCAACGACATCATCCAACGTCGTGACCTGAAATCCGTCCATCGCCGCCTGAAGCGCACAGATCGGGTCGACTTCGGTGACGATCACGCGTGCACCAGCACCAGACAGGGATGCAGCAGACCCTTTGCCGACATCGCCGTAACCCATCACGACGGCAACCTTACCGGCCATCATCGTATCTGTTGCACGTCGAATACCGTCGACCAGCGATTCCTTGCAGCCATATTTATTGTCGAACTTCGACTTGGTCACAGAATCGTTCACGTTGATCGCAGGAAACGGCAGCTCACCCTTCTTGTGCAGATCATACAGGCGGTGAACACCTGTCGTTGTTTCCTCGGACACGCCCTGAATGTCGGCTTTGGTCTTGGCGAACCAACCGGGTGTCTCTGCGATACGTTTTAGGATCTGCGCCTTGATTGCGACTTCCTCTTCGGACTGCGGCACAGACAGCAGATCTTCGCCAGCTTCCATGCGCGCGCCGTACAAAATGTACAACGTAGCGTCGCCACCATCGTCGAGGATCATGTTCGCGCCATCCGGGAATGCGAACGATTTGTCGAGGTAATCCCAATGCTCCTCCAGTGACTGACCCTTGATTGCGAACACAGGCGTGCCTCCTTCAGCAATCGCTGCGGCCGCGTGGTCTTGTGTCGAAAAGATGTTGCAAGATGCCCAGCGCACGTCCGCGCCAAGTTCTACTAGAGTCTCAATCAACACCGCTGTCTGGATCGTCATATGCAGCGATCCAACAATCCGCGCGCCTTTTAGCGGCTTGGTTGTGCCAAATTCGGTGCGACACGCCATCAGGCCCGGCATTTCGGTTTCAGCAATGTCGAGTTCCTTGCGACCAAATGCTGCAAGCGTGATGTCTTTAACGATGTAATCCTTGGGCATGGGCCGCACTCCTTAAGGTAAATTTGATGCCTCATAGCACCGCCTTATGGTCTCGACAATGCTGGGCGGGTCGCCTTAGGGTCGCGGTTCGATTGTGGAGAGTGGCCAATGAAACAACCCCGTGCGTGGCAGCGAATGTTGTCGGGTCGCAGATTAGATCTGCTGGACCCAACCCCGATGGATATTGAGATCGAAGATATTGCACACGGGCTTGCCTTTGTTGCGCGTTGGAACGGGCAGACTATCGGTGATTTCGCGTATTCTGTCGCCGAACACTCGCTGCTGGTAGAAGAAATTTTTGCGCGGATGAATCCCAAAGCACCAATCAAATGGCGGCTCGCCGCGCTGCTGCACGACGCGCCAGAATACGTGATCGGCGATATGATCAGCCCCGTTAAGGCCGCCGTCGGGCCAGGGTATGAAACACTTGATGATCGGCTGATGGCCGCGATCCACATTCGGTTCGGGCTGCCCGCTCAGGTGCCGGTTGCGATCAAGAAACAGATCAAGAAAGCCGATAAGATCAGCGCTTGGCTAGAAGCCATCCAGATCGCAGGATTTACTGTCGCGGAGGCCGACAAGTTCTTCGGAAAACCAGACCCTAACATTGCTAAATCCGCGCAAATTCGCCTGCGCGCCCCGATAGAAGTGCGTCGCGATTTTACCCGTCGACATGCCGAACTATTGAACCAGCTATGACATTTGAAACCCGCGATATGCAGCGCGGCGATGTTGCCGCCTGCGTTGAAATCATCAACCACATCATCTCACTTGGCGGCAGCACGGCCCATGAAGACGCCTTTGATGAAGCTGGTTTTGCAGATCATTATTTCGAAGAACCCGAAGTCGCTAACGTGGTGCTTATAGATGGGCGCATTGTCGGGTTTCAGGCGGCGTTTGAAATTGAAACAGGCGTCTATTCTATCGGCAGCTTCACCGATCAGAAACACCCCGCACGGGGTTCAGGTGCTGCGCTGTTTGCCAAAACCCAAACCGATTGCCGGTCATTAGGCGGGTCGTCCATCATCGCCAAAATTACGCCTGATAACATCGGCGGTCTGGCCTATTATTCAAAGATGGGCTTTCAACCTGATACAACCTTACCCAATCACTTTACCCGCAACAGCGGCAAGGTGGTCGACCGTATCGTGACGCGTTTCATTTTATAGTGCGCGGGCGGTTCTTCCATGAGGACCGCCCGCGCGAACCTTACCAAAGATCGCGGTATGGATTGTGCGAAAATCTGGCTTGGGTCCGTTTGCGTTCGTGGTCTGGCACGTAGCGGTCCGCATGCGATTTAGGGTGTTCAGGAATACCACCACGCCGTTTATTAAGCGTTGCTGTGAACATTGCGTCTGCAAGTAAAGTAAGCATATCGGCCTCCATTGGCTGTGTTGATGATCAATGAATAGAGGCTCCATGCGATTTCCCCTAGTCAGGAAGAATTTCTGTATGTTAGCCTAACTTTCAAATGAACTGGCATGACATCCCGTCCCTCGCGGCCCTTCGCGCGTTTGAATCCGCAGCACGGCACCGCAGTTTTTCTGCTGCGGCGCGTGACCTCAATGTGACCCACGCCGCCATCGGACAGCACGTGCGCGCGCTTGAAGATCATTTCAGTCAATCGCTTATGCAGCGACAAGGGCGCGGGATGTCCGTCACTGCCGAGGGTCGCAAACTCGCTGATGCTTTGTCTGATGCCTTCGGGCTCATCGGGGTCGCGTCTAATGATCTGCTTGATCAGTCCAAAACCCGCCCGATCCGCGTTGCTCTCACGCCCTCTTTGGCGACCAATTGGCTGATGCCGCGTATTGGCGCATTCTGGGACATGTACCCCGATATCGAGCTCGAACTGCTCCCCGCTGGAAAGCTTGTCGATTTGCGGCGTGACAATGTCGATGTCGCCCTGCGGTACGGAAAAGGCGGATGGACTGGCGCGAAAGTGACCAAGCTGATGGCAGCCGGACACGTCGCAGTCGCAGCGCCAAATTACCTGAAAGACCGCAGGGTTGATTGCCTTAGCGATCTGAAGGGCGCGCGATGGTTGATGGGCCGATCACAAACCGAAGAACGGTTTTGGTTGGCTGCCAATAACATTGACCTTGAGCTGGAAAACGTCACCGTTTTTCAAACTGATCAATTGTCCCGCGAAGCTGCGCGCGCAGGCTTGGGCATCAGTGTCATACCTGCGCCGATTGCAGAACCACATATCGCCGCGGGAACCTTTGTCGCCCTGTGTTATGAAGAAAACAGCGCCGCAGCCTATCACGTTCTCACCCGGCCAGAAATCGTGTCGCCGCAACGCGATGTCTTCGTTCGGTGGCTGAAAGCAGAGGCCGCCACCTAGCAATATTCACAAGCTATGTACGCAAAAGACCTGCCGATTTTCAACCTTAACGCGGGCTACGTTTCGCCAAAATCCTTTGCAACGTGCGACGGTGCATATTCAACCGACGCGCTGTTTCAGACACATTGCGGTCGCATAACTCATAGACACGTTGGATGTGTTCCCAGCGGACACGATCCGCGCTCATCGGGTTTTCGGGCGCAGGTGGAAGCGCGCCTTCGGGTGTCAAAAGCGCGTTCATCACATCAGCCGCATCAGCAGGTTTCGACAAATAATCCGTCGCACCAATCTTCACTGCAGCAACCGCCGTCGCAATCGCACCGTAGCCTGTCAAAACAACAATCCGGCTTTCGGGGCGGCGTTCACGCAGGGTTTCAACCACATCTAGGCCGGTTCCGTCCTCAAGTCGCAGGTCAACCACAGCGTATGCAGGCGGGCGTGCCATCGCGATGGCTTTGCCAGCCGCCACGCTATCCGCTGTCTCTACAGAAAAACCGCGTTTTTCCATGGCTTTGGCAAGTCGACGCAAAAACGGCTCGTCGTCATCGACCAATAGCAGGGATGTGTCGTCGCCGATTGGTTGCAGATCCATAATTCGTCCTTCCAGGTTGTTGTATGAACTAGCGCTCACACCCTGTCCGGTCAAATCGTCTGCTCAACCTGCCGCGTCAATAAAGCATGAAAGACTTTCTGCCATCTGCTCAGGTGTTACATCGCGGCGATAGAATTCCTGAAAACCCTGCTCCGGAAAGACGAGGTAGGACATCGTTGTATGGTCAACGAGGTAGAATTCGTCTTCGCTGTCTTGCTTGGCATAATAGGTTCGGTACGCTTGTGACGCGGCCCGCACTTGCTCGGGTGACCCTGTCAGTCCAAGCATCCGGTCATGAAAATTGTCAGTGAAATCGCGCACCACGTCTACGGTGTCACGTTCCGGATCGATGGAGATGAAAACAGGCGTCACTTCAACGCCTTGCGCATCCAGAATATCAACCGCTTGTGCATTTCGCATGTTGTCTAGCGGGCAAACGTCGGGGCAGAACGTGTAGCCAAAATAGATCAACGTTGGGCCAGTAATGACATCCGTGTCGGTGACGGTCACACCGTTCTCATCGACCAGTTCAAACGGTCCACCGATTGCACCCCCTGCAGACTGGCTGGCGCGGCAATTGGCAAAGACATCATCACTTCCACCAAATTGGGTGGCTAGAAACGTGCCGCCCAATAAAGCGACAACGACTGAACCAGCGGCGATTGCATAGGTCTTAGACATGATTGATATCCATACTTTGGGTCGCGATTGATCTGTAATTATGCGCACCATGTTAGAAGGGTAAGTCGCAAAAGTTAATTAGGGCATTATGGCGCAGATGGAGCACGACGTATTTCAGAACGAAAAACGCAGCAATTGGGTGCGGGTCCGCACGCTCGCCCAGTTGCGTTGGTATGCTGTGGCAGGACAGATCGGTGCGGTTCTGGTCGCAACCTATATTTACCACCTCTCACTTGAGGTCGGGCTGATCGCCATGGTGATTGGCCTGCCTGTTCTCATGAACATCGTCTTTTATTTCGTTTACCCGGAAAGTCGTCGCCTGTCGGAAAGGGAGGCCGACCTGATGATCGGCTTCGACCTCGCGCAGCTTGGCGTGCTATTGTATCTGACCGGCGGGCTGAACAATCCGTTCGCGTTGTTGATGCTTGCCCCTGTGACTGTCGCATCGACGATCCTTCCGCTGCGCAGCACGCTGATCCTTGGGGCAATCGCGTTGGGAATCGTGACGCTGCTGTGGTTCGTGAGCTTTCCAATCATGACGGCATCGGGTGAATCGCTAATTTTGCCCGACTTGTTTGTCTTTGGATTCTGGGTCGCGCTGGTCATCGGCGTCGTCTTCATCGGTATCTACGCCCGTCAAGTTACCCAAGAAACACTCTCTATGAGCGAGGCTTTGGTAGCAACGCAAATGGCCCTCGCACGGGAACAAAAACTGACCGACCTTGGTGGTGTTGTCGCCGCCGCCGCCCATGAACTTGGCACGCCCTTGGCGACCATCAAACTCGTGAGCAGCGAGTTGATTGATGAACTTGGTGATCAAGACGAGTTGCGCGAAGACGCGATTTTGATCCGTGAACAAGCGGATCGATGCCGCGACATCCTGCGTTCTATGGGGCGTGCCGGCAAAGAGGACCTTTTGATGCGCCAAGCGCCCATCGAGACCGTCGTGAGAGAGGCGAGCGAGCCACATCTTGGACGCGGCAAGATCGTTAAATTTGAGACTATTCCACCTAAAAATGATGAATCTCGTCAGCCAGACATTTTTAGGCGGCCAGAGATCATTCATGGAATCCGCAATTTCGTTCAGAACGCCGTGGATTTCGCACAAAACGCAGTCTTGGTTGAAATCAGCTGGACCGACGACACCATCAGCCTTCGGATCAGTGACGATGGCCCCGGCTTTCCGAATTCGGTTCTTGGACGTATTGGTGAACCGTTTGTACGACGGCGACGTTCCCAAGAAGGACGCGTGCGGCGCCCCGGATATGAAGGCATGGGGCTTGGCCTGTTTATTGCCAAGACGCTTTTGGAACGATCCGGCGCGACGTTGAATTTCGCAAACGGCAGCGCGCGCGCGGTTTCTGGACATCGCGGCGGCGCAATCGTGACGGTAGACTGGCCACGTGCCAATGTCGAAGCGCGTGCCGAAACATCCCGTGGCGCGCTGGGTGATAATACGTTGATTACCTGATCATTAACCGACAGTTAATCTAATGGACGCATCCTGAAATCCGTAGTGTCGGAGGTCTGGAATGTCACAATTAGCTTTTCTTGGTGCGTCAGGTGCTCTGATCCTCGGTGCATTGACCGCTGTTGGGTTAATGTCGATCTGGATCCGCACGAACAGCAAAACGGCCGTGACAGCGCGAACGTTGATGCAAGAAGCGGAAGGGTCCATCACTTTTCTCTTTGAAGATGAAACACTTGTGGATGCCACCCCCCTTGCGCGCGATCTGATGGAATACCACGAAGAACACCGTTCCGATTGGGAAAATTTCCTCACGCTATTGTCGCCTCGTTTTCCAAATCTGCGGTCTCAATGTGGCGATCTGGCGGTCATCCGCAAGAAAACAATCAAGCCAGCCGATGGTCAGACCGGCTGGATCGAGGCTGAGTTTTGGAATGGAATGGCGCGCATCACGTTGGTTCAAGACCGCGATCATCCAGATGAGACCATAGACCCACTGACCGCGACTGCCATGGAACATGAGCTTGTGACCCTGCGCAGCATCGGTGAAGATTCTCCCCAATTGATTTGGAAACACGATGCCGACGGTGTGCTGATCTGGGCGAACCGATCCTACATAGAACTGTCAGAAGTCCTTCATCCTATCGGGTCAAATGAAGTTCTGCCATGGCCACCACGCGCGGTCTTTACCCACACGGCCCGCCCTGCCGGAACAGTCCCCGTCATCGACATGCACCGCGTTGACATACCCGATCACGACAAACCGGTCTGGTACGAAATCACGAGCCTGAAACGCGGGACTGACACGATCCATTTTGCCGTCGATGCGAGCGCAGTCGTTTTTGCGCGCGATGCCCAGCGCAGCTTTGTTCAAACCCTGACAAAAACCTTTGCGCAACTGTCTGTCGGTCTGGCTATATTTGACGCGGACCGCCGTCTTGTCCTGTTTAATCCTGCGCTAGTTGATTTGACGCTTCTACCAACAAATTTCTTGATTGCGCGGCCAACATTATTTTCATTCCTTGATCGTTTGCGCGACAATCAGATGATTCCAGAACCCAAGGATTACGCATCCTGGCGCAATCAGATGGTCGCGCTTGAATCCGCCGCGGCCGAGGGCAATTACCACGAAACATGGCCTCTACCGAACGGGCAAACCTTTCGTGTGACCGGGAAACCGCATCCCAATGGCGCTATTGCTTTCTTGCTTGAAGACATCAGTGATGAGGTTTCTTTGACACGCAAGTTCCGCTCGCAGATCGATATTGGTGCGGCCGTGATCGACAATTTAACCTCTGCTGTCGCGGTGTTCTCTTCTTCTGGATCACTGGTTTTGGCAAACAACGCCTATCGGGACCTTTGGGGCACCCAATCCGAAGACGCGATAAGCAGCCGTGCCTTTTCAGAAGAGCTTCAGGTTTGGCAATCCACTTCAGCGCCTTCACCGGTGTGGATTAAGTTGCAGGAAACGGTCACACGCGGTGCGATCGGTGTGCCGTGGAATGGGTCTGTTTGGCTTGACAGTCACATCGAAATTGCCTGCCACTACGCGCCTTTGCCCGACGGCAACCACCAGATCACATTTACCCCGTCGGAAGGTGAATCAGGCGATGCTTCAGCGTTCGAACCCGCCGTTTTTGGACCGAGTCTGGCCAAGTCAGTCTGAATGACCTTGCAGGCGGAACGCGGCTGCCTAAGGTTGGCACATGGCGCGCACATCCACCACACTTCGACTGACCACACAGGACGACACCGATCACCTCGGTCGCGTTCTCGCTAAGTATGCACGCGCGGGTGATTGTTTTCTTCTGCGCGGACAAATTGGGTCTGGCAAGTCTGCGTTGGCGCGGGCGTTTATCCGCACCCTGCTGGGCCCCGATACCGAAGTGCCTTCACCCACTTTCACCCTCGTGCAGACCTACGACTATGACGACCTAGAAATCTGGCACACCGACCTCTATCGCCTGGGCGACGCGCAGGAGGCGGTTGAGCTTGGCCTTACGGACGCGTTCAACGACAACATTTGCCTGATCGAATGGCCGGAGCTATTGGGCGATCTTACGCCAAACACCGCCCTTGATGTTGAACTTTCAGTGGCGCCGGATTGCCACCTCGCGACGCTTACGTTTGGCGAAAATTGGCGCGATCGGCTCAAGGACTTCGCGCAAGATGCGTAACACTGTCGTAACCCAATGGTTGGCGGCAACCGAATGGGCCGATTGGCAAAGGATCGCAATGTCCGGCGACGCGTCGGCGCGCCGTTATGAGCGCCTGCTGGGTCCCAAGGGCCAATCCGTCATTTTGATGGATGCGCCGCCAGAAACATGCGGCAGCCAATCACGTTTCGTGACCATCGCGGCGCACCTCAAAACGCTCAACCTCGCGGCGCCTGAGATTCTGGAATGGGATAACACAAAGGGTCTGATGATCCTCAGCGATCTTGGCCAACACGATTTCGCAACATTTCTAAACGCGGCGCCAAAAGACGAAGCAATTCTGTATAGCGCAGCGGTTGACGTATTGCGAACTCTGCAATCCACACCACCCCCCAATGGCCTGACGAGAATGACACCCGATGTCGGCGCGAACATGATTGGCGTGGCATTTGAATGGGCCGCAACAGATCAAAGCATGGATCTCGCCACAGAGATAACCGCGCGTCTGCGCCGCCTTTTGCACGACGTAGATCCCGACCCGTGTGTGCTGTCGCTCAGGGATTTTCACGCGGAAAACCTGATTTGGCGACCCGCTCACCATGGTAATTTACGCGTTGGTCTACTCGATTTTCAGGACGCATTTATCACCCACCCAACCTACGATCTGGCGTCGTTTCTGCGTGATGCGCGGCGGGACGTTGACCCCGCACTGCTCGACCCTCTTCTCACCCAACTGGCTGGCGACGATTGGAACATTGCGGATTTCAAACGCGCGTTTCATGTGATGGCGGTGCAGCGCAATCTGCGCATTCTGGGCATCTTTCATCGACTTGCGCGACAGGATGGCAAGACCGGATACCTATCCCTCGTCCCACGGGTTTGGGCGCATTTACAGACCGACCTTGCGACCCCTGACCTTATCGACCTCGGGCGTCTTGTCGCGCGGGCGTTTGATCCAGATCGGGCAATTACATGACAACACCGTCCGCTATATTGCTGTTCGCCGCTGGTCTTGGAACCCGCATGGCCCCGCTGTCCAACACACGGCCAAAGCCATTGGTAAATGTCGCAGGCATCGCGTTGCTCGATCATGCATTGGCGCACTGCGCGGGTCTTCGGACAGTCGTGAATGTGCATTACTTTGCAGACCAGATCCGCGATCACTTGGTGCAAACCGATGTCCTGATCTCTGATGAATCCAAACAATTGCTGGAAACCGGCGGTGGGCTGAAAAACGCGCTTCCATTGCTGGGTAGCGATCCGGTTTTGACGATGAACACCGACGCTGTTTGGAAGGGACCGAACCCCGTACAGGCGCTCACTCAAGCGTGGACGCCCATTGAAATGGAGGCTGTATTGCTGTTGATCCCTCGCGCTCATGCAGTTGGCCATACTGGGTCGGGGGACTTTGATCTCGATAGCTCTGGTCGCCTGACACGCGGAACCAAATATGTTTATTCCGGCGTCCAGATTATCCACACAGATGGGCTGGCTGATATTACTGAAGATGCGTTTTCAATGTGGGCACTGTGGGACGGAATGCTAAAACGAAAAACGATGTTTGGTGTCGTCTATGACGGGCAATGGTGTGATGTTGGCAGACCTGACACCATCAAGGTTGCAGAAGTAATGCTCGCCGGGGGTGATGATGTTTAATCCAACGAAAATCCCGCGCGTCTATGGGGTTCCCCTCGGCGCAGACTTTTCAACCGCTCTTTATGACGGCCTAAGGGCGGCTTTTGAAACAATGTCGCCTGCGGATGTGGCCCGCGTTGTGATTTATGTGAACACCCGTCGCATGCAGCGGCGCCTGACGTCCTTGTTTCACCAAGGCGACGCGCTTTTGTTGCCGCGCATCCGGCTTGTCACCGATCTTGCACAAGACGCCGTCGGGCGCGCAATTGCGCCATCCATTGCTCCGTTGCGTCGCAGGCTTGAAGTTGCGCAGCTGGTTAAAGGCCTGATTGATGCGGACCCGACCCTTGCATCGCAAGATGCGGCGATTGATTTGGCAGACAGTCTTGTCGCACTGATGAGCGAGATGCAGGGCGAAGGTGTCGCGCCTGAAACAATCGCGGGCCTCGACGTTACGGACCAATCAGGGCATTGGCAGCGCGCGTTGTCATTCATTCAATTGGTGCAGCAGTTCTTTGCGGATGATCGGTTAGATGGCGAAGGCCGCCAACGTCTTGTGATTGAAACGCTCGTAGACCGTTGGGCTGATACACCGCCAGACCATCCAATCATCGTGGCGGGTTCCACCGGATCGCGTGGGGCCACGTCCCTGTTCATGCAGGCCGTCGCGAAGCTGCCACAAGGTGCAGTTATTCTGCCCGGTCTGGACTGCGATATGCCAGCCCATGTTTGGGATATGATGGAACAGAAAAAAGGCGGTGAGGATCATCCGCAATATCGGTTCAAGGCATTCTGCGACGCGCTCAGCATTCAACCATCCGACATCCAGCAGTGGGGCAACACCACCAACATCAACGCCGCACGCACTGGGCTGATTTCACTTTCATTGCGGCCTGCACCAGTGACCCATCAGTGGATCAACGACGGCCCCGATCTGGGCGATCTGGGCGAGGCGACAAATGGCATCACTTTGATTGAGGCCCCAACCCCGCGCGCGCAAGCAGATGCAATAGCCGCGCGTTTGCGCCAAGCGGTTGAAGATGGTCAAACCGCTGCGCTGATTTCACCCGACAGGATGCTGACACGACAGGTGACTGCTGCGCTGGATCGTTGGGACATCACGCCGGACGATAGCGCGGGTCTTCCATTGCAACTTACGGCACCGGGTCGGTTTTTGCGCCATATCGCTGATCTGTTCTGTGAACCACTGGACGCTGAACGTCTTTTGGTGTTGTTGCGGCATCCGCTCAGCCATTCAGACCGTCCTGATCGCGGCGCCCACGCCTTGCGCACCAACGCTTTAGAATTGGACCTGCGGCGAAACGGGCCACCCTTTCCAACGGCTGAAAGCCTGACCAAATGGGCGGTGGCGACATCCGATCGCCATCCAGAGCACGCCGATTGGGTTGCATGGGTCGGGTCCGTTCTGCTGGGGCTATGTGCTACCAACGAAAAACCGCTTATCGATCACTTAACGCACCATTTGGACATCGCTGAGCGAATTTCAGCAGGGCCGAATCTGGATGGCTCAGGTGAGCTTTGGAAGAAACCAGCCGGACGCGAAGCCTTGCGTGTCATGTCAGAATTGCGCGCTCATTCGGACGCGGGTGGTGTGATGTCAGCGCGGGAATATCGCCGGCTCATCGGCAGCGTTCTGGCAGGTGGTGAGGTGCGCGACCGCGACGATGGCCACCCGCAGGTCCTGATCTGGGGCACTTTAGAAGCGCGGGTTCAGTCGGCCGATCTGGTGATCCTTGCGGGCCTCAACGAAGGCACTTGGCCCGAGGCCCCCACCCCTGACCCTTGGCTCAACCGCCCGCTGCGGATGCAAGCTGGGTTGTTATTACCAGAACGGCGCATCGGCCTTAGCGCGCACGATTATCAGCAAGCTGTCTGCGCGCGCGAAGTTGTGCTGAGCCGCGCCGTGCGGTCTGACGAAGCCGAAACAGTGCCAAGCCGATGGATCAACCGCCTGACAAATTTGCTTGGGGGCTTGGAAGATAAAGGCGGCCCCGCTTATCTTAAGGCGATGCGGGAACGCGGACAGCATTGGCTAACCCTCGCGGCGAACATCGCGGCTCCGACCGTGACCGTTGATCCAGCGCCGCGCCCGTCACCCTGTCCGCCAGCTGATGCGCGGCCAGACCAATTGTCAGTTACACAGATCAAAACGCTGATCCGCGATCCTTATGCAATCTACGCCCGCAAAATTCTTGGACTGAATGCGCTGGACAGTTTGGCCCACACACCTGACGCGCCATTGCGTGGTACAATCGTGCACAAAGTCCTTGAACGGTTCGTTAAGGACAAAATTGACCCCGCAGACTCTGGCGCGCGCGCCGCGTTGCTGTCCATCGCGTCCGATGTGCTGATTGAACACTGCCCATGGCCTGCTGTTCGCGCGCTTTGGTTCGCACGTATCGCGTCCTTCACGCCGCATTTTTTGATTGAAGAACAGAAGCGCCGCGTGTTTTCGGCCAATGTAGACACTGAAATGCGCGGCGAATTGAAGCTGGCAAACCTGCCTTTTACGCTAACTGGAACGGCAGACCGGATCGACATGTCCGATGATGGCGAAGCGCTGATTTATGACTACAAAACTGGCAAGGCCCCCACCCCGCCACAACAAAAATACTTTGATAAACAACTGCTGCTTGAGGCCGCAATGGTCGAACGCGGCGCATTCAAAGCGCTGGGGCGCGTCCGTACCAAAGCCGCAGTTTACATTGGTTTGGGCAGCGATCTGAAAGACCAGCCCGCCCCGCTAGACAATGAAACCCCAGACGAAACCTGGGCGCGTTTCGAAGGCCTCATCGCCAAATGGATGGACCCAACCAAAGGATACACATCCCGTAGCGCGAACGAGATTCTGTCGTTTGAGGGCAACTACGACCACCTTGCGCGGTATGGCGAATGGGATGAGACACACGACGCTATTGCACAGGACATGACATGATCCCCGACGACGCAACCAGACGCCAGATCGAAGCCGCCGATCCAACGCGGTCCACATGGCTGTCGGCCAATGCGGGTTCTGGCAAAACCCGCGTTTTGACCGACCGCGTGGCGCGGTTGCTGTTGGCCGGAACCCGCCCTGAGAACGTGTTGTGTCTGACCTACACCAAGGCCGCCGCGTCAGAGATGCAGAACCGGTTGTTCCAGCGTTTGGGCGAATGGGCGATGATGGCCAAACCAGCGCTGCACAAACAGTTGGTCGAACTGGGCACAGACGTGGCGATTGATGACGATTACCTCAGCAATGCACGGACCCTGTTTGCCAGCGCGATTGAAACTCCTGGTGGGCTGAAAATCCAGACGATCCACTCTTTCTGCGCGGGGGTGCTGCGGCGGTTTCCACTTGAGGCTGAGGTCAGCCCGCAGTTCAAAGAAATGGAAGACCGCGCCGCGCAATTGCTGCGTGAAGAGGTTTTGGATGAGATGGCGACTGGAAATCACGCGGATGAAGTCGCGGGGTTTGCACGCCATTACACAGGTGCAGAGGTCGGCAATTTCTTGGCGGCCATCACATCGCGCAGATCGGCGTTCCTATCACCACCAACCGCAGATGATCTGGCGCAGACGTTCGACATTCCGTCCAGCCTCACTCTTAGCGGACTGATAGACGCAATTGTTGGACCTGATGATCTGGATGCGATCCAAAGGCTAATCCCGATCTGCCTCGCCTCGGGCGCCAACGATCAGAAGGCCGCAATCAAACTAAACGCTATCGACTTTACCACGCCCCCTGACATGGCCGTTCTGGCCGTGATGGAGGACGTCTTTCTGTTCGGGAAGGACGCCAAAAATCCCTACGGCGCCAAGATTGACAGCTTTCCCACCAAAGCCATTCGTACTGCCAATCCTGATCTCATTGATGAGCTGAATGATCTCATGCAGCGGGTTGAGGATGGTCGAGACACACGGTGGTGTTGGCTCGCTCTCGAAAAAACGCGCGCCCTGATCGATTTTGCGGCCCCGTTTGTGCGGGGCTATGAAACTAAAAAGGCGCAGCGTGCAGCACTGGATTTTGACGATCTGATCAGCAAAGCGAAGGCGTTGTTAGAAGACCCTGCAGTAGCGCAATGGGTGCTGTTCCGCCTTGATGGTGGTGTCGATCACGTGTTGGTCGACGAAGCCCAAGACACCGCGCCAGATCAATGGGACATCGTGCGTCTTCTGACGCAAGAATTTTCAACCGGAATCGGCGCGAACCCTGACCGTGAACGGACCGTGTTCGTTGTGGGTGACAAAAAGCAGTCGATCTATTCTTTCCAAGGTGCTGATCCCGAAGGGTTCGACCGGATGAGTGACCACTTCAGTGGTGAATTGGAAAAGGTCCAAAAGCCGCTCCATAAGCTTGAACTGCTGTATTCCTTCCGGTCCTCTGCGGCGGTGCTGCAGTTGGTCGATCAGACCTTCAAGGGCGAGATGGCCGAGGGACTTGGCAACCACATCGAACACATCGCGTTCAAAGACGCCATGCCAGGGCGCGTGGATGTCTGGCCAGTGATCGAACCCTCCGAGAAACCAGAAGAACGTGATTGGGATGATCCCGTCGACCTAAAGGGGCGGACTAACCACAAGGTCGTCCTTGCCACGCAGATCGCAACTGAGATCAAACGTATGATCGCGCATGAAACGTTGCCCGTGAAAAACTCCGACAACACCGGATGGTCGCGTCGAAAGATCACACCAGGGGATGTCTTGATCCTCGTGCAACGCCGATCCGATTTGTTCAGTGAGATTATCTTGGCGTGCAAAACAGCGGGTCTCGATATCGCTGGTGCGGACCGGCTTAAGCTGGGCGGTGAACTTGCTGTCAAAGACATCTCGGCTCTGCTGCAATTTCTTGCCCTGCAAGACGATGATCTGTCCCTCGCCGCTGCGCTGAAATCGCCGTTGTTCGGATGGACTGAAAAACAGCTCTATGACCTCGCACAACCGCGTAAGAAACGACAGACTTTGTGGGAGGCATTGCGCACCTCTGGCACCCATGAAGACACGTTGGCGATCCTTCACGATTTGCGAAACCGCGCAGATTTTCTGCGCCCTTACGATCTGATCAACCGTCTGTTGATCCGTCACAGCGGGCGGCGAAACCTTATTGCGCGGCTCGGTCATGAGGCTGAAGACGGGATTGATGCGCTGCTGTCTCAGGCGCTTGGCTATGAACAATCAGCGGTGCCAAGCCTGACGGGGTTCCTGACATGGCTGCAAACCGAAGACGTAGTTGTCAAACGCCAGATGGATTCTGCTGGCGATCGGATCCGCGTGATGACGGTGCATGGTGCCAAAGGGCTCGAAGCGCCGATTGTGATCCTGCCCGACACAACCAAACGCAAGCGTGAGGTCCGCGGCGATCTTTTGACGGCGGGTGGCCCTGTGTACTGGAAGCCCAAATCGGATGTGATGCCGCAAGTCATGCGGGACATACAAGACGACATGCTGGATGCCCAAGACCGCGAACGGCGGCGGCTGCTTTATGTGGCACTAACCCGTGCGGAAAATTGGCTCATTATCGCGGCGGCTGGCGATGTCGGGAAAGAACCACAAGACAGTTGGCATGGAACAGTTTCAAGCGCGCTCGACCATCTGGACGCTGTCGAACACCCCGCGCCCTTTGGCACGATCAAGCGGTTTAGTCGCTGGGAATGGGACGCGGGACCAATGGCTATCACCGCCCAAGAACCCGCAGCCGAGACGGTGATGCCACTGTTTGGCGACGCGCTTCCCGATCTACTGGATCGTCCAAAGACCCTTTCCCCGTCCGACCTCGGCGGCACAAAGATCATGGCAGGTGAAACGCACACAGATGCCTCCAATTTGGCGCTCGCGTGGGGGCGCATCATCCACCTTTTACTGGAAATTCTGCCGGAAACGGACCCAATGATGCGGCTAGGTACCGCCGAAGGACTTGCCAAAAACCATCCTGATGCGGGTCTGATCCCAAATATCGGTGAGCTAATCGAAGAGGCGCTTGGAACGCTTGATGCCAGCAACCTGTCTTGGATCTTTGAGGCTGGTCTGGCCGAAGTCCCGATTTCGGCAACGCTGCCATCCCTTGGGCTGGATCGCATGTTCGGCATCATCGACCGTTTGATCATAACGGACACAGACGTCATCGCCGTCGATTTTAAATCCAATCGTGTGGTTCCAGAAATACCGGAAAAAACGCCCCTTGGCCTTGCCCGCCAAATGGCGGCATATCGTGATGCGTTGAAACAAATCTATCCAAACCACCGTATTCGCACGGTTCTTTTGTGGACCAAAACCGGGACGACAACGGAACTTCCAGATGCGATGCTTGACGCTGCTCTCATTGGCGTGACCACGCCTTGACGCCCCCTTGGTGCGATCATACGTTCCGCATCTAACAAAACCCCTTGAGGAGTAGAGCCAATGGCCACCGTAGCAGTCACCGACGACACCTTTGACGCCGAAGTTCGTCAGTCCACCATCCCCGTTGTCGTGGATTTCTGGGCGGAGTGGTGCGGACCCTGTAAACAGATCGGCCCAGCGCTCGAAGAATTGTCGGCTGAGATGGACGGAAAAATCAAAATCGTCAAAGTGAACGTTGACGAAAACCCCAACGCCCCCGCCCAAATGGGTGTGCGCGGCATTCCGGCGCTGTTCCTTTTCAAGGACGGCGAAGTTGTCTCCAACAAAACTGGCGCAGCCCCGAAAGCCGCGCTGAAAAGCTGGATTGAAGAAGGCATCTAAGCCAATTCAATTGTATAAAAGGGCGTCCCATCGGGGCGCCCTTTTTCGTTGCAACCTTGTGTCGACCGCATCGCGCCGCCATATAATTTATAATCAAAGGTAGGACACAACATGACGAACGACACATTCCCAGGTTGGCACGGCACGACAATCATTGGCGTGCGCAAGGGCGGCGAAGTTGTCATCGCGGGCGACGGGCAAGTGTCCGTTGGCCAGACCGTGATGAAAGGCACTGCACGAAAGGTGCGGCGTCTGACGGCTGGCGGCAGCGATGTGATCTGTGGTTTTGCAGGATCAACGGCAGATGCGTTCACCCTGCTCGAACGGCTTGAGAAGAAGCTTGAGGCCACACCGGGACAACTCGCCCGCGCGTCAGTTGAACTCGCCAAGGATTGGCGCACGGACAAATACCTTCAGAAGCTCGAAGCAATGCTGATCGTGAGCGACGGCAAAGACCTGCTTGTGATCACCGGTGCAGGGGACGTTCTGGAACCTGAATATGACGTGACGGCCATCGGATCGGGCGGCAACTTTGCCCTCGCCGCTGGTCGCGCACTTATGGATATGGACTTTAGCGCCGAAGAAATTGCCCGCCGCGCTATGGCCATTGCATCTGACATTTGCGTTTACACAAACGGCAATCTCACCGTGGAGACCATCAAGCATGACTGACCTGACCCCCCGCGAAATCGTATCCGAACTCGACCGGTTTATCATCGGCCAATCTGACGCAAAACGCGCCGTTGCCGTGGCGCTGCGCAATCGCTGGCGGCGCAAACAACTGGGCGACGATCTGCGCGACGAAGTCTACCCCAAGAACATCCTCATGATCGGACCGACAGGCGTTGGCAAAACTGAAATTTCGCGCCGCTTGGCAAAACTGGCCCGCGCGCCATTCATCAAAATCGAAGCAACCAAATTCACCGAAGTGGGCTATGTCGGTCGCGACGTTGAACAGATCATCCGCGATCTGGTTGAATCTGCTATTGTCGAAACCCGTGACTACATGCGCGAAGACGTGAAACAAAAAGCGCAGGAAGCTGCCGAAGCCCGCGTGATTGATGCCATCGCAGGGACAGACGCCCGCGAAGGAACCCGCGATATGTTTCGCAAGAAGCTCAAGACTGGTGAGTTGGACAATACCATCATCGAACTTGAACTCGCCGACAATTCCAACCCGATGGGTGGCATGGAAATCCCCGGCCAGCCCCCTGGTATGGGCGGCATGGACCTCGGCGCGATGTTTGGCAAAGCATTCGGCGCGCGCACCGTCAAGAAACGCGTGACCGTTTCGGAAAGCTACGCGTTGTTGGTCGCGGACGAAGCGGACAAACTGCTGGACGATGAAACCGTCACGAAAATCGCACTCGAGTCAGTTGAACAAAACGGCATCGTCTTTCTGGATGAGATCGACAAAGTCTGTCGCAATGCCGACGCACGTGGCGCGGATGTGTCCCGCGAAGGCGTGCAGCGTGATTTGCTGCCACTGATCGAAGGCACGACCGTCAGCACGAAACACGGATCGGTAAAAACCGACCATATCCTGTTCATCGCCTCGGGCGCGTTTCACATCGCCAAACCATCCGATCTGTTGCCCGAACTACAGGGTCGCCTGCCGATCCGTGTCGAACTGCGGGCACTGACTGAACACGATTTTGTCCGTATCCTGACAGAAACTGACAATGCCCTGACCCGCCAGTACACCGCACTCATGGGCACCGAAGAAGTCACCGTGTCATTCAGCGAAGATGGCATTGCCGCCCTCGCGCGCATCGCGGCTGAGGTGAATGAAAGCATCGAAAATATCGGTGCGCGTCGTCTCTATACCGTGATGGAACGCGTGTTTGAGGATCTGTCGTTCAACGCACCAGACCGTGGCGGTGATGAAATCGAAGTCAACGCTGCCTTTGTCGAAGAACACCTTGGCGCACTTGCGCGGTCCACCGACTTAAGCCGGTACGTGCTTTAGCGCTTTCCAGTTGTGGGCTTTCGGCCAATAAGACCCCATGACCACAAGAATTATTCACGACACCGGATACATTTCCTTCATCCGCGAGAACGCGCCCTTCCTTGCGACGGGCGCGTTGCTGTCGTTTCTCTCAAGCTTCGGACAGACTTTCTTCATCTCGATCTTCGGCGGTGAAATACGGGCTGAATACGGGCTGAGCAACGGCGACTGGGGCCTGATTTATATGATCGGCACTGGTGCATCAGCGGCAGTCATGGTGTTTGCAGGCGGCCTCGCTGATCGGTTCCGCGTTCGACAACTTGGCATCACGGTTATTCTGCTGCTTGGGCTGTCTTGTGTGCTTATGGCGCTCAATCCGCTTGCCGCCCTTCTGCCTCTCGTCGTATTTACGCTTCGCTTTTTTGGCCAAGGGATGACAACGCATGTGGCGACCGTGGCCATGGCGCGCTGGTTTATCGCCACACGCGGCCGCGCCTTGGCCGTTGCTGCGATGGGGTTCATGCTGGCTGAAGCGGCACTGCCCCTGATTATGGTTTGGCTGAAATCCTACATTGATTGGCATTATATCTGGATCGGTTGCGCCCTCTTTTGTTTTGCCATGGCCCCTGCCCTAATGCGTCTGCTGCGCCTTGAACGCACCCCACAGTCAGTTGCGCAAGACGATCAATCTACTGGACTTTACGGGAAACACTGGACCCGCGCCGACGTTCTGCGCCATCCGATATTCTGGGCGATGGCCCCTGCGGTCATGTCATTTTCCGGTTTCGGCACCGCGTTCTGGTTCCACCAAGTTCATTTCGCTGAAATCAAAGGGTATTCACATCTGGCCCTTGTTGCGGTCTTTCCACTGGGCACCATCACCCTTCTGTTTTCGACGATCTTTTACGGCTGGGCCGTGGATCGGATCGGGGCGGTTAGGCTCCTGCCGTTTTATTTGATCCCCTATATATTCGCATTCATCCTGCATTGGTACGCGCCAAGCCTCGGCTGGACAGCCCTCGCTTTGATCCTCATGGGCGCGGCTGGCGGCGGTCAGGCGACGTTGCTGAATGCGTGCTGGGCAGAATTTTTTGGCACGTTGCACCTTGGCTCCATCAAGGCCGCAACGGCCGCTTTGATGGTACTTGGGTCCGCACTTGGGCCGGGTGTCAGTGGTTGGCTCATCGACCAAGGCGTCGGCTTCGAACAGCAAATGTTAGGATATGCAGCGACGTTTTTCATCGCCGCCATTTTGTTGCTTTACCCAGTTTCAGTCGTTCGGCGATCAACGGGTGCGGCGTAAGTAGACGTAATAGGCGCCCTGCCCGCCATGGCGAATGTGGCTTTCAGTGATCTGCATCACCAACCCCCCCAGCGGCGCCATCGCCAACCATTGCGGTACTTGATGGCGCAACACACCAAACCGCGTCGGGATCGGGCCTCCATCATCGCGGTGCTTGCCCTTGCCGGTGATGACCAACACCAGCCGATGCCCAGCGCCCGCAGACCGCAGGATAAATCCCGTCAAAACCGGATGCGCCTGGGCAAGGGTCATTCCATGTAGATCAACCCTCGCTTCTGGCTTTAGCTTGCCACGACGGAGCCGACCAAACGCCTTTTGATCCATTTGAACCGGTGCCGCCCTGATCTGTTGGCCAAGCGATGGCAACAGATCATGATCCGCGCGGTGGTCAACAACAGCACCAATTCTGAATGCCGGAATGGGCCGAGGCTTGGTCTGACTTGGCTGCGGATCAGGTTTTCGGGGTGCCGCGCGAATCAGTTTCGCCGCTGGCTTGTGAAGCGGTTCGGTCCGCTTCGCCACAACGTCCCACAATGCCCGTTCCTCAGCTGACACATGCCGAGGCTTTTTCATTCGATCACATCTGGCAATAGCGCATACGCACTTTGAATCGGCATCAAAATAACCAGCCGACCATCGTCCCTTATGCGGCCCGCATCACGCCCAGCGACGTCCCCCGTTCCAAAGAAAATATCAGCCCGTTGTGATCCCTTGATCGCCGACCCCGTGTCTTGCGCGACCATCAAACGGTTCAGCGGGTCAGCGCCGTCCTTTTCAATCCAGACAGGTGCGCCCAGCGGAACAAAGGCCGGATCAATCGCAACGGTTCTCATTGTGGTGACAGATCGGTTCATCGCCCCAAGCGGTCCCATATGCGCAGGTACTTCGTTGACCTCACGAAAGAAGACATAACTGTCGTTCGCCCACAAAAGCTGACGACCCTCTTCTCCATTATTGCGGACCCAATTGCGGATCACATCAGCGGACACCTGATGGGATTGATAGACACCGCGGCGCACCAGTTCCAATCCGATTGATGAATATTCACGCCCGTTCGCACCGCCATATCCGACGCGAATACCGCCCCCCGTATCAAGCACAACGCGGCCTGATCCCTGAACTTGCAAGAAAAACACATCGACCGGATCATCGATCCAAACAATCTCAAGTCCACGCCCTTCAAAGGCGTTGGTCTCCTCAATCTCACGACGCGAGAACTCACCTGAATTGGGGGGTAATCTGTAAAGCGGGTACTGGTAGGGGCCACCACGGGTCATCGATCCGCGCAGTTCAGGTTCGTAGTAGCCCGTAAACAGTGGGTCTTGGCCATCATCAATCAGAACGGGCGTGAAAAAACGTTCGAAGAAATCGCGCGCCTCTTGGCCTTGGCGCGCCACATCGCAAATCGTTGCCCACGCGGGGTCGCGCATATCGCCACAGGTGGACAGGAACACGTCAAACGCCGCCTGATGATCGTCTTCGGCCCAGCCGTTCAGATCACCGAATTGTAAAAGTTGATAGGTCGGGTTGGCCATTGCCGCCTCAGTCCAGAAAAATGGTGGCGCGATCACCGACAGCCCTAAGGCTGCCGCCCTGAAATTTATTCGCCCAGTCTTCATTCACCAGTGGCGACAAGGAACCAGTTCGGATCCCCAGTGCCCATGGTGCGGCCGAACGTCCAGACATCGCGCTGCTTTTTGATATCTGTTGGAGAGCCTTCTTTCAGGTCACCACCCTTGTCATAGACAGCAGACGTGCTTTCGTTAAGGAACTTGATCGAAATCTCGGCGTTATTTGTCGCCTCGTCAAAGTCCGCATCAACCAATGTCGTTTCGGAAATACCAATGAACTTGAAATTGATGCTTAGGCCATCTTTCTCTCGCGATTCAACCACACCCGCGAAGACGTCGTAGACGTCGCTCGACAGGAACGGTTTGATTTCGGCCAAATCGCCTTTTTCAAATCCGGTCAGGATCATTTCATAGGCTCCACGCGCGCCACGCAGAAATTCACGGACATTGAATGACCGATCCACAGTTTTCATTGCGGTCAATGCCTTGGCCATATCACTATCGGCATCGACATAATCGGTCACATCGGGATCAGGGCCGCCTTCGATCACTTCAAGATCAGGTCCGGACCGGCGCGTCGGAACGGCTGGCGGCGCTTTTGGTTTTTCAAACCCCTCGCGTGTGCCCAAAACATTGCGCAAGCGCAGGATCAGGAAGATCGCAATTCCGGCAAGAACCAGAAGTTGAAGTACAGGCGAATTCATGTGCGTTTCTTTCAAGATAATTTCAAGGCAAGTGGTAACATCTGGGTATCGACCTTATGTAAGGCTGACATAGGGCCAAGTCCACCTTAGCCCCGACGATTCATTTGCTTA
The DNA here is from genome assembly GCA_017886375.1 of Octadecabacter sp. Lineage (GTDB taxonomy): Bacteria > Pseudomonadota > Alphaproteobacteria > Rhodobacterales > Rhodobacteraceae > Octadecabacter. Next base: position 80,836 of record JAGGNB010000113.1, on the reverse strand, counting down.
TCTGGAGGCCTCATGCTGTTGCTTTTACTCTTTGTCGGCGTCCCGCTGCTTGAAATCACACTGTTTATCCAAGTTGGCGGTGCAATCGGGCTTGGCTGGACACTCGCTATTGTGATCGGAACGGCGGTTTTGGGGGCGTGGATGGTCCGCAGTCAAGGCGCGCGGGCGATGCTCAACTTGCGAACGTCGTTCTCAAACTTGCAAGACCCGACCGAACCATTGGCACATGGTGCGATGATCCTTTTTTCCGGTGCTTTACTGCTCACACCTGGTTTTTTTACCGACTTTATCGGTTTTGCCCTTCTTGTTCCGGCCGTTCGGTCCGCAGTTTATCGCTATCTGCGTGCCAGAATTAATGTCCAGAATTTTCAAATGGGTCCAGATGGCCAGCAACCACGGCCGTCTGATCCCCATGGCCAACCCCGCGATCGCGTCATTGATGGCGAATTTAAAGAGGTCGATCCAGAAAATCCGCCACAAGACGGCCCATCTGGATGGACTAAACATTGAGGCCCATGCCAGCGCCTGATACACAACACCGAATTTATTAAACATCGGAGGGCCACATGGCCGAAGAAGACAAGACACAGCCAAATGGCGCAGCCGACGCAGCGCCAGCAGCGCCACAGATCAAACAACGCGTTCTTGCCCAGTTTGTCCGCGATCTCTCGTTTGAAAACGTTATGGCGCAAAAAGGCGTTGATGGCGAAGTAAAGCCTGAAATCAAAGTCGAGGTGAACCTCGATGCCCGCAAACGCGGCGCGGAAAATCAGTTTGAGGTTATCACCAAGCTCAAGGTTTCTTCGCAGAACGCTGGCACAGAGAATATGTTGTTCCTGCTTGAACTTGAATATTCCGGCGTGTTCGAAATCGAAGGCGTACCAGAGGCACAGATGCATCCTTACCTGATGATCGAATGCCCACGTATGACGTTCCCGTTTGTGCGCCGCATTGTCAGCGACATCACACGCGACGGTGGCTTCCCGCCGCTGAACCTTGAGCAGATCGATTTCGTGGCAATCTATCGCCAGCAGCTTGCGCTACGTGCGGAACAGCAGAAAAAAGCCGAGGCCAAGGCGTAAACTAGGTCTAGGATTTGTTCCAAAGGGCGTTATCGCCAAGCAATTTGATAAAAGCGGCGTGGGCATCGACCTCCGCCGCTTTTATTTTAGGCGCCAAAGGTGTGCCACGCGGCTGCGCACGCCATTCCCCGCCGCCCACGATCTTGGCCTTTGAACCTGACTGACCACCCATCACCAGATCCGGTTGGCGACCACCAATCAGTTCCAGATACACCTCAGCTAGAATTTCGCTGTCCAACAGCGCGCCGTGCAATGTGCGATTGGAATTATCGATCCCAAACCGACGACACAGCGCATCCAACGAAGCGGGCGATCCAGGAAATTTCTTACGCGCGATCCCAAGTGTGTCGAGCGATTGATCCATAGGCAGCAAAGCGCGATTAACCCAGCCCAGTTCCGCATTCAGGAACTTCATATCAAACGCAGCATTGTGAATGACCAGCTTTGAATCACCGATGAAATCTACAAACGCTTGCGCAATTTCGGCAAACACTGGTTTATCGCGCAAAAGAACCTGACCCGCAGTTGGTGTCTGCGGCGGTTCAAGTAGATCGGGGCCAATGCCGTGAATACCAAATGCGCCAGCAGGCATTGTCCGTTTTGGGTTAATATACTGATGGTACGTGCGGCCGGTCGGCATGTGATTGTGCAACTCAATCGCGCCGATTTCGACGATGCGGTCGCCTTCACTCGGTTCGAATCCGGTGGTTTCGGTGTCGAGGACAATTTCACGCATTGGCCAAATCCTTATCAATCTCTGCGAGGATATCTTTCACGTGTATTCGCGCGTCGTCCAGTTCTAGCGTCGGGATGACCCAACGCGCTTTGCTGCGTTTTTCCGCATCAGGCATTTGTCGTGCCAGAATGAGATCGAAATCCGCCTCGGTCATTTCACCACGTGCTAAAACCCGGCTTTTCTGAACATCAAAAGGAACGGATACAACTGCAATCGCATCACACAGCCCATCAGTGCCAGTTTCAAACAAAAGCGGAACGTCCAACAGGACCACTTTGGCGGTGGACGCCGCCAAAAACGTCGCGCGATCCGCGGCAACTAAGGGATGCACAAGTGTTTGAATATGATCAAGAACCTTTGGATCATTTGCGATAAGATCACGCAATTTACTGCGTGACACCGCCCCATTCTCAATCGTATCGGGATAATGCTGGGCGATCTGATTAGCCGCTGCACCGCCAACCCCATATAATTTGCGCACGACGGCGTCCGCATCCCAAACTGGAACGCCTTGATCGGCAAACATCTGCGCAGTGGTGGATTTGCCCATGCCAATGGACCCCGTAAGTCCAAGGATGAACGTCATGCGAGGACGGCAGCGCGGGTGTCGACGTCCACCTCGGGACGAACACCAAACCAGCGCTCAAACCCCGGCACAGCTTGGTGTAAAAGCATCCCTAAACCATCGACAACGACGCATCCTGCTGCCTCAGCCTCGATAAGGAGTCGGGTTCTTAAGGGGCTGTAAACAAGATCGGTGACAACTGTGCCCCGTCGTAGACCGTCCAAAGGCACGCGAAATTCGGGCTTTCCCGTCATGCCAAGGGATGTGGTGTTTATGACTGTCGCCGCATCCTCAAGCATATTGCCCGCTTGCACCCAATCAACCACTGTAATTTTTGTCCCGAACGACGATTTCAAGGCTTCCGCCTTGGGGCGCGTGCGATTACTTAAAAAAATCTCTTGCACGCCAACATCAATCAAAGACGCAATGACTGCGCGCGCCGCACCACCAGCACCAAGAACCGCGGCGGGGCCGATGGAAGGCGCCCACCCTGGTGCGCCCTGCTTCAAGTTGGCGATAAATCCGTACCCGTCGGTGTTGTCAGCGTGAATCTTGCCGTCTTTACGAAAGATCAACGTGTTAGCCGCCCCTATCAATGTCGCGCGGTCGGTCGCGAGGTCCGCGATCTCAAGCACATCGACCTTGTGTGGTGCCGTCACGTTACACCCAACAAAACCCATTTTTGGCAATGTTCGGATCACGTCCGCCAAATTCGCTTCGGTCACATGGATAGGGATGTAGAATCCCGCCCGATTATAGGTCTTCAACCAATGGCGAAACAACTGCGGCGAGCGTGACTGCGCAATGGGGTTGCCGATAACACCGGCGAGGGGAATGTTAAGGTCAGTCATGTTGGCAGTGTTCCGCGAAGCGTGAGGTAAGACAAGAGCTCCAAGAGAGGCAGGCCCTGAATAGTAAACGTATCGCCTTGTACCATACGAAACAGACGAATGCCCTCTTCTTCGATTTTATAGCCGCCGACAGACCAACGAATGCTGTCCCAATTCCGATCGATATAGTCATCCAGATAATCGTCCGAGAAATCGCGCATGGAGAGCCGGGCCACACCAACGTGGCGCCAAACAGGTTCGAGACCCTCATAGACAACGGCCGCAGACAGAAGCTGATGCGTCTCACCCCGCAACATACGGAGCTGATCACGTGCATCGTGTGGGTTTTGCGGCTTTGACAAGACCGACCCCTTGAACGACAGCACTTGGTCGCACCCCAAGACCAACGGCCCAACGCCTTTTTCAGCAACTTTACGGGCTTTCATTTCGGCCAATGTGTCGGCAATGTCACGTGGCGTTGCGGCTTCTGCCTCAAGCGCTCGCTTAATCGAATCTTCATCGATTCGCGCTGGTATGACCTCGCAGGTAACGCCGGCATTTCGCAGCAATCTGGCGCGAATGTCGGACGAGGATGCTAGAATAATCTGGTTGGCCATGTGGATATCCCAGTGGGTGACTGTGTTAACACGTCATGGGACGATTTGGGGTTAAGCGCAACACATCCCACAGATCGTGAAAGTTATGCGAGATATCCTAATCGATATCCCGCTTATCCACGAGGGATAAGGACGAATCGGTGCTGTGGATAAAATCTGATCGGACTCGTTAGTTCTTATCCAACAAGTCCTAAGTGTCTAAAAAAATCAATATTATTCAATAATTTATAACTTATATTCTCGCCTTTGGTATCAATTGTCGCCTTGGACACACGGGGATAAACTTGTGGAGATGTTTAATCTCAACGGCTGTCCACAGCACTACTACTACAAACACCTTTTTAAGATTCTTCTTTGTTAGATAGAAAAGTAAGGGTCGTTGCGTGTCGCCAGATACGTCCGGTTCATAGAATTGACAGGCTTGCCGAGAAGGCTTAGTCAAAGAAACCGTTCGTCCGAATGGTAATTTTCCAGAACAGATTATGAAAAGGCCGCGCATGTGGCCGGAGACCGAACGATGCCTGACGACGTAATGCCCGCCGAAGTTCCCGAAGAAATCGTGACAACGGACCGCTTGAACCTTGCCGATCTCAAGGCGCAAAGCCCGAAAGATTTGTTGTCACTTGCGGAAGAGCTGGAGATTGAGAACGCGTCGACGATGCGCAAAGGCGACATCATGTTCTCGATCCTCAAGGAACGGGCCGAAGATGATTGGATCATTGGCGGCGACGGGGTTCTTGAGGTGCTGCAAGATGGTTTCGGGTTTCTGCGCTCTCCGGGTGCAAACTATCTGCCCGGCCCAGATGATATTTACGTCTCCCCCGATATGATTCGTCTACATTCCTTGCGGACAGGCGACACAGTTGACGGTGTTATTCAGGAGCCATCTGAGACAGAGCGTTATTTTGCGCTGACCAAGGTTGAAATGATCAACTTTGAAGACCCAGAACGCGCGCGCCACAAGGTGGCCTTTGAGAACCTCACGCCACTATATCCTGATGAGCGTTTGATTATGGAGACTGCAGATCCAACGATGAAAGACCGCTCAGCGCGGATCATCGATCTTGTGGCCCCGATTGGTAAAGGCCAGCGGTGTCTGATCGTTGCGCCCCCGCGGACAGGTAAGACGGTCCTGTTGCAAAACATCGCACATTCCATCGCTGCCAATCACCCTGAGTGTTATTTGATCGTGCTTTTGATCGACGAACGCCCTGAGGAAGTTACTGATATGCAGCGTTCTGTGAAAGGCGAAGTGGTTTCTTCGACATTTGATGAACCTGCAACCCGTCACGTGGCTGTATCTGAAATGGTGATCGAGAAGGCTAAGCGCCTTGTTGAACATAAGCGCGACGTTGTCATTCTTTTGGATTCTATCACACGCTTGGGTCGTGCGTTTAACACGACAGTTCCGTCGTCTGGTAAAGTGCTGACAGGTGGTGTGGACGCGAACGCGCTGCAACGCCCGAAGCGGTTCTTTGGTGCTGCACGTAACATCGAAGAAGGTGGGTCCTTGACGATCATCGCAACGGCCCTCATCGATACAGGCAGCCGGATGGACGAAGTTATTTTTGAAGAATTCAAAGGTACCGGTAACTCTGAAATCGTCTTGGATCGCAAGATCGCTGATAAGCGCGTGTTCCCTGCGATGGATATTCTTAAGTCGGGTACCCGCAAAGAGGACCTGTTGATCAACAAAGTTGATCTGCAGAAAACTTTTGTTCTGCGTCGAATCCTGAACCCTATGGGAACTACAGATGCGATTGAATTCTTGATTTCGAAACTGAAACAGACCAAGACAAATTCAGATTTCTTCGATTCAATGAACACATAAATTATTGTTATAAAACAATGTGTTAATTGAAGATGGATACAATCTTTGCTCTTGCATCTGCGGCTGGTAAAGCTGGTGTGTCGATCATTCGGGTTTCTGGGCCGGACGCTCTGAAAAGCTGTGCAACCATGGGTGCGGTTTTGGGCAATCATGATCGGCGATTGGTTAAACTGACATCGGCAGATGGCAGTTTGATTGATCAAGCCTTTGCGATCAGTTTTGCGCCGCGCCGAAGCTTTACGGGTGAACAGGTTGTTGAACTCCAAACGCATGGCTCACCCGCTATCGTATCCGCAGTCCTTAAACGCCTTGGCGGGTTAGATTTGCGTCCGGCTGAGCCTGGTGAATTTACGCGGCGTGCCATGGAAAATGGCGTACTGGATCTGGCGCAGGTCGAAGGTTTGGCCGATTTAATAGATGCCGAAACGGAGAGCCAACGGCGCCAAGCAGTGCGGGTTTTCCAAGGCGCATTGGGCGATCTGGCATCTGGTTGGCGCGTTAGCCTTGTCCGTGCTGCGGCATTGTTGGAAGCCACAATCGACTTTGTTGACGAAGATGTGCCAGTTGATGTGTATCCAGAAGTCAGAGCGCTAATTGACATAGTGACCAAGGAAGTCCGCTACGAAGCCGCTGGTGTCCGCGTGCGCGAACGCGTGCGAGATGGGTTTGAGGTGGCGCTTGTTGGGCCTCCGAATTCAGGGAAATCGACGCTTTTAAATAGGCTGGCTGGTCGCGAAGCCGCTATTACATCGGATATTGCTGGCACGACCCGTGACGTGATCGAAGTTAAGATGGATCTTGATGGATTGCCGGTCACAATCCTGGACACCGCTGGATTAAGGGACTCTGACGATGTTCTGGAAGGTATCGGAATCGCGCGCGGCAAAGACCGGGCATCGGCGGCAGATGTTCGGGTTCATCTTATGGAAAATTTGTCGAAAAACCCTGCCCAATCAGGTTTTGGACTAGATATATATTTGAAATCAAAGGCGGATCTAGAAATTCAACCTGTGAACGATGCTGTTTCGGGTATGACGGGCTATGGTATGGATCGCCTGTTGGACCAGATTTCATCCCACCTTCGCCAACAGCTTGCTGGGGCGGGAGTCGCAACACGAACGCGTCATCAAAGGGCGTTAGAGGCTGCTGCGGTTGCATTGGATGCGGTCACGTTGGGTTTAGATGTTGATGACATGCCTGTTGATTTGTTAGCAGAAGATCTTCGGATCGCGATTCGATCTCTCGATAGTCTCATCGGTCGCGTTGACGTTGAAAACGTGCTAGGCGAGATTTTCTCGAGTTTCTGCATCGGTAAGTGAGGATTGTTTCACGTGAAACATACATATGATGTTATTATTATCGGGGGTGGTCACGCTGGCTGTGAGGCTGCGCATGCATCTGCCCGGTCCGGTGTTCGCACGTTGCTGATCACGCTTCGGCTAACGGATCTTGGCGTGATGTCCTGTAACCCAGCGATCGGTGGCTTGGGCAAAGGGCACCTTGTGCGTGAAATTGATGCGCTGGATGGGATTATGGGCCGCGCTGCGGATCGCGCGGGCATCCAGTTCCGGCTTTTGAACCGGAGAAAGGGCCCCGCGGTGCAAGGCCCACGGACCCAAGCCGACCGCGCCCTTTATCGCAATGCCGTTCAAGAACTTACAGCCGCACGATCAAACCTAGACGTGCGTGAGGGCGAGGTTGTTGACCTTACGCTAGAGAACGGGCGCGTTACCGGTGTTGTTCTAAAAGATGGCTCAAAAATCTCCGCGACAGCTGTCGTGCTCACATCAGGGACCTTCTTGCGTGGGGTTATCCATATCGGCGACGTTGCCAAAGCGGGTGGACGCTTGGGGGATCTTCCCTCTATCGCACTGGCCGAACGCCTCTCGTCGTACGATCTACCACTGGGCCGTCTAAAAACCGGCACCCCACCGCGTCTCGATGGCAGAACGATCAATTGGGATGGACTCGAACGTCAGGACGCAGACGTGGAACCAGAACTTTTTTCGTTTATGCATCGGACCACGTTTGCAAAACAAATTGCCTGTGGGATCACCTATACAAACCCTGAAACTCATGAAATCATTGCTAAAAACCTCGAACGGTCGGCCATGTATGGGGGGCATATCGATGGTGTCGGACCGCGTTATTGTCCGTCCATCGAAGATAAGGTCGTAAGATTCGCTGATAAAACGTCGCACCAAATTTTTCTTGAACCTGAGGGGCTTACGGATCACACGATCTACCCCAATGGCATCTCCACCTCTCTGCCCGTCGATGTGCAAGAGGAATATGTTCACTCAATCGTGGGCCTTGAGAACGCGAAGATACTGCAACCTGGCTACGCAATTGAATACGATTACATCGATCCACGCAGTTTAAGCACACAGCTTGAGCTGAAGCGCATGCCAGGGTTGTTTTTGGCTGGTCAAATTAATGGAACAACAGGTTACGAAGAAGCCGCCGCGCAAGGAATCGTTGCGGGTCTGAACGCTGCCGCGCAGGCCAAGAACCATGATCCCGTTCTTTTTGACCGTTCAACATCATACATCGGAGTGATGATAGATGATCTGACGGTGCGTGGGGTTTCAGAGCCGTACCGCATGTTCACGTCACGGGCGGAATTCCGGCTTTCATTGCGAGCTGATAATGCAGATCAGCGTCTAACGAGCTTTGGTAGAAACGTTGGCTGTGTCGAAGACGCGCGGTGGATCGTCTATTCCAATAAAAAGAATGAACTGAATCGTGGACGAGAGGAATTATTGAGTATTATCGCGTCATCTCGCGAATTGAATGGCGCAGGCGTGAAGGTGAGTGCTGATGGCCCAAAGCGCACATTGGCGGATGCACTGACCATAGCAGGAACCACCGTTAACGACCTTGCTGCGATTGCGCCGCAGTTGTCCAAAATCCCAAAAGAGATCGCCTCCCAGCTGGAACGGGATGCATTGTATTCCCACTACGTCGAACGTCAGATGCGAGATATCGAAGGTATGAAAAGGGACAGCAACAAACTTATTCCACATAATATGAGCTACGATTCAATTTCTGGTCTGTCCAACGAACTGAAGTCGAAGCTGAAAACCGCCCTGCCCGACAATCTTGCTCAGGCGGCCCGCATCGACGGAATCACCCCGGCTGCCCTAATGCTCGTTGCGGCTGAGATAAAGAAGCGACAACCTACGGCCAAAGCGTCATGAGCAATGATGTGACCTCTGTTGGAGGTGTGGATGTTTCACGTGAAACAATGGAAAAACTTGAGCAGTTGTGCGCTCTGATCACCAAATGGACGAAGGCGATCAACCTTATCGCGCCAAACAGTGTCCCAGATCTTTGGGATCGACATATCGTTGATAGTGCGCAGGTTTTTCATTGTGCTCCTGACGATTGGACGTGCTGGACCGATCTTGGCAGCGGCGGCGGACTTCCGGCGCTGGTCGTGACAATATTGGATCAACAGAAACGGCCAATGACGTTGATTGAAAGCGACAAACGCAAATGCCTTTTTCTAGCAACGGCTCGAAGAGAATTGGGTTTAGATATCAATATCATAAATAGAAGACTCCTGGATGCAGATGTCGCGAAAGCCGACGTATTAAGCGCACGCGCCTTGGCTCCATTGAGTGATCTCTTGGGCTATGCCGACCAATTTTTGCAGCCAGAAGGCACTGCAATATTTCCAAAGGGTGCTCGCTACCAAGAAGAACTGGACCATGCAGCACAATCTTGGCATTTTGACGTAAAAGAGCACACCAGTCAGACCAATCCAGATTCTCGCGTGCTCATACTTTCAAGGATAATCCGCCGTGAATCTTAGTCGAATGACGAACCCAAAGATCCTGTCAGTCGCAAACCAAAAGGGCGGCGTCGGAAAGACGACAACAACCATAAATCTGGGCGCCGCGCTCGCCCGCGCTGGTCGTCGGGTGCTTCTGATTGATCTTGACCCTCAAGGTAACGCGTCAACTGGCTTGGGGATTGAGTTGGCAGATCGCAATATAACGACATACGATCTCCTGACGGGGGATGTGCTGCCATCAAACGCTGTAAAAAACACAAGTGTTGAGAATCTACTAATAATACCTGCCACTACCGATCTAAGTTCGGCTGATATCAACCTCATGGCGAACGAAAAACGCAGCTTTATGTTGCACGATGCCCTGCATCAACCTGACATTGATACACTCGCCTTAGACTACATATTGATAGATTGCCCGCCTTCGCTCAACATCTTGACAGTGAATGCCATGATTGCATCAGATTCAGTCGTTGTTCCGCTCCAAAGTGAATTCTTCGCCCTCGAAGGTTTGTCACAATTGATGTTAACAGTTCGCGATATCCGACAGACAGCAAAACCATCGCTTCGCATCGAGGGCGTCGTTCTAACCATGTACGACAAGCGCAACAACCTGTGCCAACAAGTCGAAGCAGATGCCCGCGGAAATTTGGGGGACCTGGTCTTTGAAACAGTCATCCCACGCAACGTCCGACTGAGTGAGGCGCCATCCTTCGCCCTACCGGTCATCGATTACGACCCCGCATCCAAAGGGTCACATGCATATCACGCTCTGGCCAAAGAAATTATTGACCGCGAGCCAACCCCCAGAAACCGGAGAGTATCATGAGCACACCTAAGACACCCACACGCGGTCTCGGTCGTGGGCTTTCCGCCCTCATGTCCGATGTGAACACCCCTGTTGAGGCACCAAAATCTGCGCTGAGCCCGACGGATTACACCGTACCTACGGGCCAAATCTATCCAAACCCGGATCAACCGCGCCGCACATTTGATGATCAGTCGATGGATGATCTAACCGCCTCAATCGCAGAAAAAGGCATCATCCAACCTCTTATTGTACGCCGAAAACCCTCAGAGAATGGCTCATATGAAATCGTCGCCGGCGAACGTCGGTGGCGCGCAGCGCAACGCGCCCAATTGCATGACGTTCCTGTTATTATTCGAGAATTTACAGACCTCGAAGTCTTAGAAGTTGCGATTATTGAGAATATCCAACGATCCGACCTCAACGCAATTGATGAAGCGGCTGGATACAAGCAGCTGATGGAAAAATTCGGTCGAACTCAAGAAGATATGGGCAAAGCGCTTGGTAAAAGCCGCAGCCATATCGCCAATTCAGTACGCCTCCTCACGCTCCCTGCATCCGTTCAGTCACTTTTACAAAATGGAACGCTGTCTGCGGGCCACGCTCGAACCCTCATTGGTCATCCGGATGCGGACAAACTTGCAGCGGAGATCGTCAAGAAAGGGCTATCCGTTCGAGACGCTGAGAAGCTTGTGAAGACATCAAAGAATCCAAAGAAAAGCCCTACTTCAGGCAAGACAGTGACGAAAGACGCCGACACCGTTCAGATTGAAAACGATCTGTCCGCGCATCTTGGGTTGAAGGTCAACATCGCGCATGCCGCAGGACGTGAAAATGGTCAGGTCGTGTTGAACTACCGCGATCTTGAACAATTGGACGACTTGTTGCGACTGCTGTCTGGAAACTAGTCTGTCAAAAGATGGCTGATCACGGCGTTTAAGACGGGACGCCCTTGGGCTGTCACAGTCAGCCGGTTTGTAGTCCTTTCGAGATGGCCAATGACCACCAACTCATTGATTCTATTCAATTTATCCGTCATCCAATCCGCCGACATCTCTATGCCTTCAACCATTCTCAACCCCATAAGGACACGCTCTTCCAAGATGTCTGATGCCCCAAGGGCAGATCCCGTATCAAGATCCAAAGCACCGGATTCGACCTGCGCAATCCACATCCCAGGGCTCTTCACGCAAACAGTTTCACGGCGGACACCGTCCAATGTAAGTCGGCCGTGCGCCCCAGGTCCGATTCCAGCCCAATCGCCTGACCGCCAATAAATCAAATTATGGCGGCTCTCCTGGCCTATTTTCGCGTGGTTAGACACTTCATAGGCGGGCAATCCAGCCTTCTCGCATGCGTCTTGCGTGACATCCCAAAGATCCGCACCAAGATCTTCGTTTGGCAATCCTCGCAGTAGTCCACGCTTGAATCTGTCGCCAAACGCAGTCCCGTCCTCAACAGTCAATTGATACAATGACAGATGATCTGGTTCAAATTCCAGTGCGCGAGTTAACTCGGCCTGCCATTGCCCAACGCTCTGGTCTTGGCGCGCATAAATCAGATCGAAACTAACCCGATCAAACGTTGTTCTCGCAATTTCCACTGCGGCCATTGCTTCATCTGCAGAATGTAGACGACCCAAGGCCTTCAAATCGGCATCGTTCAACGCCTGAACGCCCACAGACACACGATTCACGCCGGCGGCGTAATACCCCGCAAACCGCTGGGCCTCTATTGATGTTGGATTCGCCTCAAGTGTGACCTCAAGATCGTTGGCCAACCTCCAACGTTTCTGGATGCGCGTTAAAATCCGATCAACCGTAGACACGTCCATCATACTGGGTGTGCCACCGCCAAAGAACACCGAATTCAGAACGCGATCACCGGTCATATCCGCAATGCGATCGATTTCTTTCTCGAACGCGGCGGCCCAACGTGTTTGGTCGACTGACGCCACAACGTGCGAATTAAAGTCGCAATAGGGGCATTTCGCCTGGCAAAACGGCCAATGAAGATAAAGACCGAACCCCCCGAATTCCAAAGCGTCAGGCAAAACAGCCCTCGATCAACTTCGCAAACGCGTCCGCACGGTGGCTGATCCTGTTCTTCTCGAACCGGTCCATTTCACCAAACGTCTGCTCAAAACCGTCAGGCTGAAAAATCGGGTCATATCCATGCCCTTGATCGCCCCGCATCGGCCAAACCAAACGCCCGGGCATCACGCCCTCAAAAACTTCGTCGTGACCGTCGGGCCACGCCAAAACCAAACAACACCGAAATTGCGCCAAACGTGGCTCAGGTGCTCTGCGCGCCTCCAACTCATCCCAAGTCCGCGTCATTGCCATTACAAAATCGCGTCCTTTTGGGGTTTCGGCCCAGTCTGCGGTATAAACACCAGGTGCGCCGCCCAATCCATCTACGGTTATGCCGCTGTCATCTGACAAAGCAGGCAAACCTGTGGCCTTTGCTGCTGCATGGGCTTTGATTTGGGCGTTTCCAACAAACGTCGTCTCTGTCTCTTCCGGCTCGGGGAGGCCGTGATCCGCGTTCGATGATACCGCGACCCCGTAGGGCGACAGCAAATCTGCAATTTCCACAAGTTTGCCGTGATTGTGCGTTGCGATTAGAAGGTCCGTTCCGTCAAACTTACGCATTAACCAACTGCCGCAATCTGCGCCGCCGTCAGCTCCGCAATGCCCTTATCGGCCAAATCCATCATCGCATTCATCTGTTCACGCGAAAACGTCGATCCTTCAGCAGACATCTGAATCTCAATCAGCTTATCCCCGGTCATAACGAAATTTCCGTCAACGCCCGCCTCGGAATCCTCAGGGTAATCCAAATCCAGTACCGATTGGCCCGCATAAACACCACACGACACCGCAGCCACGGGGATCAACAATGGGTCCGAAATCACGTCTCCCGCTTTCATCAACTTCTGCACCGCCAGCTTTAACGCAACCCAGCCGCCAGTGATCGACGCACAACGCGTCCCACCGTCGGCCTGAATAACATCGCAATCAATGATGATCTGTCGCTCCCCCAATGCCACGCGGTCAACCCCTGCGCGCAAAGACCGCCCAATCAAACGCTGGATTTCCTGTGTCCGTCCACTTTGACCGTTCTTGGCCTCACGGCGCATCCGTGTGTTCGTGGCCCGTGGCAACATGCCGTATTCTGCCGTCACCCAGCCAAGACCGGAATTTTTCAAGAACGGCGGCACACGCTCGTCGATTGACGCGGTACACAGGACATGGGTGTCACCGCATTTGATCAGGCACGACCCTTCGGCGTGACGGGTTACGTCAACCTCAATTGAAATCGGCCGCATTTCATCAATTGTCCGTCCTGAGGGGCGCATCGCATCATCCTTATATGGGTTAGCAACCCGATACGCCTCACCGCACAAAATTCCAACCCCGATTGACCTTCGTGCATCCATCCGCCAAGTTACCGATGCCCTAGGAAAAGCCTGCAATGTCAGATCAGACGCCATCACTTGACGACATGAACGCCCGCTCCCGCGAGGTGTTTCGCCGCGTCGTCGAAGGCTATCTCGAAACGGGTGTGCCCGTTGGCTCCCGCACGCTTACTCAAAGCCTGTCTGAACAAGTCAGCGCAGCGACGATCCGCAATGTTATGCAAGACCTTGAACAGCTTGGCCTAATCGGCAGTCCGCATATCAGTGCGGGCCGTATTCCGACACAACAGGGTCTTCGGATGTTCGTCGACGGCATTCTGGAAGTCGGCGATCTGGACGGTGGTGATCGCGAAAAGATCGACCAAACGTTGGGCTCCAATGACAGTGATGTCGGCACCCTCCTCGATCGTGTTGGGTCGGCGTTATCTGGTGTGACCCGTGGGGCCAGCCTTGTTTTCACACCAAAACACGAAGAAGCGCCGATAAAACACGTCGAATTCGTCAGTCTTGCTGCGGATCGTGCGCTTGTGGTGTTGGTCTTTGCCGATGGCCACGTCGAAAACCGCCTTTTCACGCCGCCGCCCGGTCAAACGCCGTCTTCCATGCGCGAAGCTACAAATTTCATCAATTCCGTCGCAGAAGGGCGCACGCTTTCCGAACTCGGCGTGGCCATCGCTCGCGAAGTTAAATCCCGCCGTCTCGAAATTGACGTTCTCGCACGAGAACTCATCGATTCTGGCGCCGCCATGTGGGAAAATAAGGGCGAATCAACCGAACGCTTGATTGTACGCGGCCATGGAAACCTTATTTCGGACGATGATCACAAAGACCTCGACCGCATTCGCACCCTGTTTGATGACCTAGAACGCAAACGTGATATCGCCGATTTCCTTGAATTGACGGATACAGGCGAGGGCGTTCGCATTTTCATTGGGTCAGAGAACAAACTTTTCTCACTTACGGGTTCATCTTTGGTGGTTTCACCTTATATGAACGCAGACCGAAAGATTGTTGGTGCGGTCGGGGTCATTGGGCCGACGCGCTTGAACTATGGGCGCATTGTGCCGATTGTGGATTACACCGCGCAGCTGGTCGGGAAACTGATCTCTGATCGTGGATAAGGGACGTAAACTATGGCTGAAAACGAAAATGAAAACAATTTTCTCGACGATATCATGTCCGACCCGAACGTTGGGCCAGAGGATGAGATGACTCTGGATGAGATGATCGCCGAAGATGACAATATTGTCGCCTTGAAGACTGAGATGTCACAACTCAAAGACGGTTACATGCGCGCGCTCGCAGATGTCGAAAATTCGCGTAAACGTGCGGACCGTGACCGTCGTGAGGCCGAAAACTATGGTGGGTCCCGCCTCGCCCGTGACTTGCTCCCGATCTATGACAATCTTGAACGTGCGCTTAAGATGAACAAAGAAGACGGCAAAGACGGTGACAAGGCCTTGCTCGAAGGCGTCGAACTCACAATGCGTGCTCTCGTCGGTGTGTTTAAGAAGCATGGGATCGACCCTATCGTTGCCGAAGTGGGCGAACGGTTCGATCCGCAAATCCACGAAGCGATGTTCGAAGCACCTCTGCCCGGAACCAAAGCGGGCGACATCATTCAGGTCGCCTCAACCGGTTTCATGCTGCACGACCGCCTGCTGCGCCCCGCGCAAGTTGGGGTGTCTTCAGCGCCTAAGGCTTAACCAACCCACGCAGTTCGTAGATCAGATTGAGCGCGTCTTTCGGGCTCAGATCATCGGGCATCACATCTTTCAACCGCGCCTCCACCTCGGACGGCGCGGTTTTTTGTGGGGCTGGCGCTGGTGTTGCGCTGAACAGCGGCAGATCATCAATGACCGCCTTTTGTTTTCCCTCACGCTCGCCTTTTTCCAAGGCCTCCAAGACAACCTTGGCCCGCGCGACAACCGACGCAGGCAGCCCCGCCAGTCGCGCGACCTGCACACCATAAGATCGATCCGCTGTGCCACGCTTCACTTCATGGAGGAAAATCACATCCCCCTCCCATTCCTTGACGGTCACCGTTGCATTCGCCACCCCGTCCAATTTGTCGGATAGACCCGTCATCTCGTGATAGTGCGTGGCGAACAACGCGCGGCATCGATTAATGTCGTGCAAATGTTCCAACGTCGCCCAAGCGATCGACAGGCCATCATAGGTCGCGGTGCCGCGCCCGATTTCGTCTAAAATCACCAACGCGCGGTCGTCTGCTTGGTTCAATATCGCAGCGGTCTCTACCATCTCAACCATGAAGGTCGATTGACCCTTACTCAGATCATCAGACGCCCCGACACGGCTGAAAACTTGGCTCACGATCCCAATCGTCGCTGATTTCGCAGGAACGAACGCGCCCATTTGCGCCAAGACCGCAATCAGCGCGTTCTGCCGCAAATAGGTCGATTTACCTGCCATGTTGGGGCCGGTCAGCAACCAGATCTGCTCATCGCTCAGGTCACAATCGTTGGCGACAAACTGTGTCCCACTTGGCTTCAAGGCGGCTTCGACCACGGGATGACGCCCGTCCGTGATCACAAACTCACGTTCTGTCGTCATTGTTGGTCGAACCCAGCCCTCTTCGCGCGCCAATCGTGCCAAAGCCGCGCTCAAATCAAACTCTGCAAGTGCACGTGCGAGGGTGAACAACAATGGCGCTTGCGCGATTATTGCACCTACTATGCTGGAATAGAGCCGCTTTTCAATTTCCAAACATCGCCCGCCGGCATTCAAAATCCGTGTCTCAAGCTCGGACAACTCGACTGTGGTGAACCGAACTTGGTTGGCCGTTGTTTGGCGATGAATGAATGTCTCTGACAGTGGCGCGGCCAGCATTTTTGCCGAATGGGTTGCTGTGACCTCAATGAAATATCCTAGCACGTTGTTATGCTTGATCTTCAATCCAGTGACGCTCGCCTCTTGCGCATAGCGGCTCTGTAATGCGGCAATAACGGATCGGCCTTCATCCCTAAGGGATCGGAACTCATCCAGTTCGGTGTCATATCCGCTCGCTACAAATCCACCATCGCGCGCCAACAGCGGCGGTTCGGCAACCAAAGCGTCATTCAGCAGCGTAAGCAAAGCGTCCTGTCCGCCCAGATCCCGCGCTGCGGCTGCCAATGCGTCAGGCATGTCGTCTGGCAACATGTCGGCGATGACTGTCGCCTGCTCAATAGCGCTGCGAATGGCCGTCATGTCCCGTGGTCCACCCCGATCCATCGACAGGCGTGACAAAGCGCGGTCCAGATCAGGCACTTCGCGCAACCTATCGTCCAAAAACGCGGCCACATCACCGTTGTCCAAGCACCAAGCAACTGCATCCTGCCGCGCGCCAATCTCGGCCAAATTGCGCGATGGGGATGAAAGCCGCCGTTCCAACAACCGCGCGCCGCCAGCTGTTTGTGTGCGATCAATCACCGACAACAATGATCCAGCGCGGCCGCCATTCATTCCCCGCGTTAACTCCAACGACTTTCTCGTTGAAGCATCAATCTGCATTGCCGCTTCGCGTTTTTCGCGCACTGGCGCACGCAACAGCGGCAGTTTTCCCTTTTGCGTGATATCAAGGTATTCTACCACCGCCGACAAAGCAGCCACTTCAGCCCGTGTGAACGCACCAAATCCATCCAAGGATGAAACGCCATAGACAAGACACAGGCGTTTTTCACCGTTTGTGCTGTCGAACGCCGCATTGCCAAGAACTGTCACCGCTGCGCCAGAATCCTCGACGATGGTGCCGAAATCCGCCTCACCCACATCGCTCAACAGAACCTCTTTCGGGTTCAGCCTCGCCAGTTCCGGTCCAAGCCCTGCCCCGTCACAGCCAAGCACCGAAAAAGCACCCGTTGAAATGTCGACCCACGCCAATGCCCCGTCGCCACGAACGTTTGCATAGGCTGCCAAAAAATTATGGCGCCGTGCATCAAGCAACGAATCCTCTGTGAGCGTTCCAGGTGTCACAACCCGCGTGACGCCCCGATTAACGATAGATTTATACCCGCGCTTTTTCGCCTCCGCAGGACTTTCCAATTGCTCGCAAACAGCAACGCGGTGCCCTTTGCGGATCAGCGTCAGCAGATATCCCTCTGCGGCATGATACGGTACACCGCACATGGCGATATCATCGCCCAAATGTTTGCCGCGTTTGGTCAGCGCAATATCCAACGCGCCCGCAGCAGCCACCGCGTCATCAAAGAACAGCTCATAGAAATCGCCCATCCGGTAGAACAACAGCGCGTCGGGATGATCTGCCTTGATTTCAAGATACTGCACCATCATCGGTGTCACATTGCTGTTCATAAATCCCCCTGATGCTGTCTGCGCAACCTACCGAGCCTATGTTAGCGACGAAAGCGCAAAAACCGCCCATTGCGGGGATCAAGCGGCGCCCCTATCAAGGTTCGGACGCAGGACCAGGAAATGGCGGAGAGTATCAGATGGCAAACACGAAAGTTACGCGCGAAGACGCATTGGCATTCCATATGGATCCGACCCCCGGAAAGTGGGAGATTCAAGCGACGGTCCCGATGACAACGCAGCGCGATCTGTCTCTGGCCTATTCCCCCGGCGTCGCGGTCCCCTGTGAGGCAATCGCTGCAAACCCTGAACTCGCCTACGATTACACCAACAAAGGTAACCTCGTTGCCGTGATTTCAAACGGTACGGCGGTCCTTGGATTGGGGAATCTAGGCGCTTTAGGCTCGAAACCTGTGATGGAAGGTAAGGCGGTTTTGTTCAAACGCTTTGCCGATGTGAACTCTATCGACATTGAACTCGATACTGAGGATCCCGACGAATTCTGCAATGCCGTGCGCCTGATGGGACCGACATTTGGCGGCATCAACCTCGAAGATATCAAAGCGCCAGAATGTTTTATCATCGAACAACGCCTGAAGGAAGAAATGGACATTCCGGTGTTTCATGACGACCAGCATGGAACGGCCGTCATCTGCGCCGCTGGCTTGATCAATGCGCTGAAAATCTCCGGTAAGAAAATCGAAGACGTCAAAATTGTGTTGAATGGTGCCGGTGCGGCAGGCATCGCGTGCCTTGAGTTGCTTAAATCAATGGGCGCGACCCACAACAACTGCATCATGTGCGACACCAAGGGCGTGATCTACCAGGGTCGCACCGAAGGCATGAACCAGTGGAAATCTGCCCACGCCGCCGCAACGGATACCCGCACTTTGGCGCAGGCAATTGATGGCTGCGATGTCTTCCTCGGTGTGTCGGCCAAGGGTGCCGTCACGCAAGAAATGGTTCAATCCATGGCGCCGAATGCCGTTATATTTGCGATGGCGAACCCCGACCCTGAGATTACCCCAGAAGAAGTCCACGCCGTTCGCAGCGACGTTATCGTCGCGACTGGTCGCAGCGATTATCCAAACCAGGTGAACAACGTCCTTGGGTTTCCCTACCTGTTTCGTGGCGCCCTCGATATTCATGCGCGTGCCATCAACGACGAAATGAAAATCGCTTGCGCCAATGCCCTAGCGCAACTTGCCCGCGAAGATGTGCCGGACGAAGTTGCTCTCGCTTACGGGCGAAAGCTAACATTCGGGCGTGATTACATCATTCCGACGCCGTTCGATCCGCGTTTGATTCATGTTATCCCGCCTGCCGTGGCGCGGGCTGGTATGGACACCGGCGTCGCGCGACGCCCGATTGTCGATATCGAAGGCTATGAAGAATCTCTTAAAACGCGGATGGATCCCACGGCGTCCATCCTGCGCGGTATCAACGCACGTGCGCGCGCAAATCAGCATACGATCGTTTTTGCCGAAGGCGACGATCCGCGTATCTTGCGTGCTGCGGTCCTGTATCAACGTTCCGGTTTTGGCCGCGCGCTCGTTGTCGGGCGGGAGGATGATGTCAAAACCAAGCTCACTCTTGAAGGCCTCGGCGATGCGGTTTCCGAACTGACAATCGTCAACGCGGCAAACACCGAGCACCTCGATGAATATAAAGAATTCTTGTACAATCGCCTGCAACGCAAGGGCCACGACAGCAGTGACATTCACCGCTTGGCAAACCGCGACCGTCATGTGTTTGCGTCGTTGATGTTGGCCCACGGCCACGCCGATGGCATGGTGACTGGCGCGACCCGTAAATCCGCCCATGTGCTTGAATTGATTAACCACGTATTCGACGCTGGCCCCCATGATGGCGCAGTGGGTGTGACGGCTGTCCTGAACAAAGGAAAGATCGTATTGATCGCAGACACATTGGTTCATGAATGGCCCGATGAAAACGATCTGGCAGACATTGCCGAACGCGGAGCCTACGTCGCGCGCCGTCTTGGATTGGAACCACGCGTCGCATTCCTGTCATTCTCGACCTTCGGATACCCGATCTCTGAGCGTGCCGAAAAAATGCACAAAGCGACGAATGTGCTTGATGAGCGCGGTGTTGATTTTGAATACGAGGGCGAAATGACCGTTGATGTGGCGCTCAATACCAAGGCGCAAGAGGCGTATCCGTTTTCGCGTTTGACAGGGCCAGCCAATGTCTTGGTCGTTCCAGCGCGCCACTCTGCCTCGATTTCTGTCAAGTTAATGCAAGAAATGGCCGGAGCGACCGTGATTGGCCCGATCCTTGCTGGCATCGATAAACCGATCCAGATTTGCTCCACGGGCAGTACGGTGAACGACATCCTAAACATGGCCGTTCTCGCGTCGAGTACGGCAAGATAAACCAGAAAGATCAGCCATGACCATCTGGAACTTAGGCTCCATTAATGCGGATATTGTCTATTCCGTTCCGCACATCCCCAGCCCCGGTGAAACGCTTGCCAGCACAGGCCGCGCAGTTTTTCTGGGCGGTAAAGGCGCAAACATGTCCGTCGCCGCCGCCCGCGCCGCCGCCCGTGTTGCCCACATCGGCGCAGTTGGTGCGGATGGGCGCTGGGCCGTTGAACGGCTGCTGGAATACGGTGTTGATACACGCCATATCGTTGAAATCGATGTTGAAACAGCGCAAGCGATTATTGCGGTTGATACAAATGGCGAAAACATCATCATTTTGCACCAAGGGGCCAACGTCAAAATCCCTACCCACGTGTTAGAACAGGCACTAACGCAGGCCGAAACCGGTGATACATTGGTTTTTCAGAACGAAACCAACCTGCAAGTGCAAGCCGCCTCGCTCGCCGCAAAGATGGGTCTGCGCGTGGCCTATGCCGCCGCACCGTTTGACTCTGGCGCGGTGATGGCGGTGCTCCCTTACCTTGATTTTCTGATCCTGAACGAAGTCGAAGCCGCGCAGCTTAAAGACGCGACTGGACAAGGCCCGCAAGATATTCCCGTCAAAGACGTCATTGTCACGCTCGGCGCCAAGGGTGCCACTTGGTTTGGCCCCGACGGCCCCATTAACGTTCCTGCCCACAAAGTGACGCCCATAGATACCACTGGCGCCGGTGATACCTTCACGGGCTACGTTCTTGCGGGTCTTGATCGGGGCCAACCCATGTTGCAAGCCATGCAAATGGCGTCCAAAGCAGCCGCAATCATGGTCACGCGACGGGGTACCGCCGACGTGATCCCCGATTTAGCGGACGTGCAATCCTTTAGTGATTGATAAATGGTGCATTGCTGCCCCAAAGCTGTTCAACCCGCGCGTCACGTCCGCAAGCGTCACGATAAAACGCATAGGCCTCCGCTTCGGTCTTAATACCGCGCCGTGTGACGACTCGGTTCTGACCTTTGTAATAGTCCTGATGGTATTCTTCCGCATCGGTGAACGTCGAAGCCGCCAATATCGGGGTTACGATTTGTTGTCCCAACTCTGATTGCGCGGCTGACAATGCTGCCTGTGCCGCTTGTTGTTGCGCCGTGTTAGATACGAAAATTGCTGTACGATAGCTGTCGCCACGGTCACAAAATTGCCCACCGGCATCCGTTGGATCGACAGACCGGAAAAACAGATCATAAATCTGGCGGGCAGAAACTTGGTCGGCGTCGTAGCGGATTTCGACAGCCTCATAATGGCCCGTACCGCCGCCGGTAACTTGGCTATATGTCGGGTTCGCCGTGGTTCCGCCGGTATATCCAGACGTGACCTCGGTTACGCCGGTCACTTTCTCAAAATCGCTTTCGACGCACCAGAAACAGCCGCCCGCGACCGTAATCGTCTGCATGTCGCGCGCCTCCGCTTTGCCAGCAAGCATCAATGTTGCCGCTCCAATCGCTGCCGCCAGCGCCACGGTCTTCAGATTTCGCATCATCGAAGTCATTTGGTGTCTCCCTTTGCGCTATCATCGCGTCCAACACATCCACGCGCAATTCACCGGACCGTGTCCTCACGCGCTGTTTACCTCTTGGAACAATCGGCGCTGCGCCGTAGCGTCCCTGCATGACCGATAAAATCACCACCCACACCGCCGAAGACGATCCACGCAATCAGACCATTCTGATCTGGATCAACGGCACCTTGACCCCGCGCGCGCAAGCAACGGTAAGCGTGTATGACTCCGGCTTCATGCTCGGTGATGGTGTGTGGGAAGGGATGCGGCTTTATGATGGCAATTGGGCCTTTATGGATGAACATATCGACCGCCTGTTTGAAGCCGCAAAAGCCATTGATCTTGATATTGGTATGGATCGAAACGGCGTAATTTCCGCTGTGTTAGAGACGCAATTGGCCAATTCAATGCACACAGACGTCCACTGTCGGTTGATGATTACGCGCGGCATTAAGATATTGCCGTTCCAGCATCCATCTCTCAGCCGGTCTGGCCCGACGATGGTTATCATCATGGAACATTCTACCCCGAAATTGCCGCGCCCGATCACCCTTGCGACCGTCCCGCATCAACGCGGTTTGCCGATGACACAGGACCCGAAACTCAACTCTCATTCCAAGCTCAATTGTATCCTTGCCTGCATCGCAGCTGAAAAGGCCGGCGCGGACGAGGCGCTGATGCTCGACGTTCATGGCTTCGTGAACACCACCAACGCCTGTAACTTTTTTATCGTTCGAAAGGGTGCGGTTTGGACAAGCACGGGCGATTATTGCATGAACGGAATCACCCGCCAAAAGGTGATCGATCTGTGCCGCGCGAACGACATCCCTGTGTATGAACGTAACTTTTCGCTGGTCGATACATACGGCGCGGATGAGGCGTTTTTGACAGGAACCTTTGGCGCGCAAACTCCGGTTAGCATTATCGACGGGCGTCAGATTGGGACTGGTGACATGGGCCCGATCACAAAACAGATCCGCGACCTCTATAAGGCGCTGATTCTGGCTGAAACGGCGGGCTGAAGTTTTGTACAAACCATGCACCCCCCTGTCAGAGTTTTGTACAAATTCGAGTGAAACATGAAAATTGCCGTCTGGTCCGGCCCGCGCAACCTGTCGACAGCGCTGATGTATTCCTTCGCAAACCGCGCCGATTTCACCGCAATGGACGAACCGTTTTATGCCCCCTACCTTGCGGCGACAGGGTTGGACCACCCCATGTCGGATGCGATTCTAACGACCCATGAAACTGGCCCGCAACGCGTCGCAACTGCCTGCGCAAATGACGGCGAAAAAGCGCATAAGTATATGAAACATATGCCACATC
The DNA here is from genome assembly GCA_017886375.1 of Octadecabacter sp. Taxonomy (GTDB): domain Bacteria; phylum Pseudomonadota; class Alphaproteobacteria; order Rhodobacterales; family Rhodobacteraceae; genus Octadecabacter. The sequence continues at coordinate 57,570 of JAGGNB010000113.1, read as the reverse complement.
ATATGCTGGACGGTTTCCCGTTGGATTGGACCAAGGACTGCGTGAACATCCACCTGATCCGCCACCCTGCCCGTGTCATCGCCAGTTACGCCGCCAAACGGGAAAACCTTACACTCAACGACATTGGATATCCCCAGCAACTAGCCCTGTATAAGCGGATCGGTGGGCACGTTGTCGACAGCTCCGAGATCCGACAAGATCCTGAAAAGGCATTAAAAAACCTATGTTTGATGATTGGGGTTCCATTCGATTTCGCGATGTTGTCATGGCCCATTGGTCCCCGCCCTTTTGATGGGATTTGGGCCTCTCATTGGTATCGTGCCGTGCATCAAAGTACCGGTTTTGCGGGGCCAGAAGCGGACCTGCCAGTGCTTACCGGACCGCATCGCGCCCTGTGCATTGAAACAATGCCCTACTATTGCGATCTTCTGTCCAACAAAACCACGCTCATCTGAAACTGGTGGCATGGCGACCGGCGTATTTGAATACACGCTTGGCGCTATGGAAGACGGCCTAATCAAGCCCGATGGCAATCTCGTAATGACAGTTGTGACCGCCCAGTAACCTATGTTCTTCACAAGTACCAAGCCCGGACCCATCACTGCTTCCGGGCTTTTCTGTTTTATTTCAGCCGCTTATTACGTGCCGCCAGAAGCTTAAGCCGCAGCGCGTTCAACTGAATGAAACCTGCAGCGTCCTTTTGATCGTATGCACCGGCGTCGTCTTCGAACGTCACATGCGCCTCTGAATACAGCGAATGATCGGACCAACGACCAACCGTTCTGGCCGACCCTTTGTAGAGCTTTAGCTTCACGGTTCCGGTCACATGCTCCTGCGATTTATCAATCGCGGCTTGTAACATTTCGCGCTCAGGCGAGTACCAGAAACCATTGTAAATCAGCTCAGCGTAGCGTGGCATCAGCTCGTCTTTCAGATGCGCAGCGCCGCGATCGAGCGTGATGGATTCAATCCCACGATGCGCCTCAAGCAGCAGCGTGCCACCGGGCGTTTCATAAATGCCACGGGACTTCATGCCCACGAAACGACCCTCAACCAGATCAAGACGGCCACAGCCGTGATTTCCGCCTAACTCATTGAGTTTAGTAAGGATTGTAGCTGGCGACATCGCCTCGCCATTGATCGAAACAGCATCGCCACGCTCAAATCCGATCTCTACAAACTCGGGCGTATCTGGTGCGTCTTCTGGCGCAACTGTGCGCTGATAAACGTAATCTGGTGCCATCTCTGCGGGGTCTTCAAGAACCTTACCTTCGGATGATGTGTGCAGCAGATTTGCATCGACAGAAAACGGCGCTTCGCCGCGTTTGTCTTTTGCGACCGGGATTTGATGTTCTTCGGCGAACTCCAGCAGTTTCGTGCGGCTGGACAAGTCCCACTCACGCCACGGCGCGATGACTTTGATATCGGGGTTCAGTGCATAGGCAGCCAGTTCGAACCGCACTTGGTCGTTGCCTTTTCCGGTCGCGCCATGGGCCACCGCATCTGCGCCGACTTCTGCCGCAATCTCAACTAAACGCTTTGAAATCAATGGTCTAGCGATAGACGTGCCCAGCAGGTATAGCCCCTCGTAGACAGCATTTGCGCGAAACATCGGGAAGACGAAATCGCGCACGAATTCTTCACGGACGTCTTCGATATAGATATTCTCAGGCGGGATGCCCATAAGCTCAGCTTTGGCGCGCGCCGGCTCAAGTTCCTCACCTTGGCCGAGATCGGCGGTGAACGTAACGACCTCACAGCCGTATTCCGTCTGCAACCATTTCAAAATGATCGACGTGTCCAAACCGCCGGAATAGGCGAGGACGACTTTTTTGGGTGCGGTGACTTTAGACATTGGCGCAAGGCTCCTGAGCATTAATCGCTCGCGAGGTACTCCGATTTCTGCGCTAGAGCAAGCTGGCCACGAACGTAGCGTCACCATCATTGGACAATAGGGCAGGGGCGTCGTTCATCGGGACCCAAACCGCGGTGTGACTGTCTTCCAAAGGGGCCCCCAAACACAGCGTCGGTCGCGACCAATAGATCGTGCAAATTTTCTCTGCCCACATGTCGTAGTCCGGCATAAAAACAAAGCGTTTGTAGACCCCTATGCGACGCGGCTTGCCCATCCGCCAGCCGGTTTCTTCCATAACTTCACGATGCAGCGCAGGCAAGATTTGTTCGCCCGCATCGATCCCTCCGCCTGGCAGTTGTATTTCAGGATGTTCGAGCCGTGTCCCGTCTTGCACCGTCAGCAGCAAATCATGCCCGCGTTGCAAGATCACATAGGCGCCGGGGCGCGGCGTGTAGTGCATAGCAGGGTCAACCCGTTCGCCGTACCGTTTGATCATGCCCTTTTTCCTCGCCTTGTGGCACCTATATGGACGCGGTATGCCAACCTTGGACTTGTTAGGAAACCCCAATGACTATTGCATCACACATCGCTTGGGATGATACCGTCCTGCCATTTCAGCTTGACCGGTCTGATATTCGTGGGCGCATCGCGCGTCTTGATGGCGTGTTGGACAATGTGCTGGCGCAGCACGATTACCCCCCAGCCATTGAGGCATTGGTCGCAGAGATGGCATTGTTGACCGCATTGATTGGTCAGACGATTAAACTGCGTTGGAAGCTGTCATTGCAAGTGCGCGGCGACGGCCCAGCACGCTTGATCGCGACGGATTATTACGGCCCATCAGCTGACGGCAAGCCGGCCCGCGTGCGTGCCTATGCCAGCTATGACAAGGACGCGATCGACCCGACTGGGCATCCGTTTAGTCAGGTCGGCAAAGGCTATTTCGCGATCCTGATTGACCAAGGCGAAGGCATGGTTCCCTATCAAGGAATCACACCAATTGCTGGTGGGTCATTGTCTGCCTGCGCTGAGGCGTATTTCGCGCAATCCGAACAGCTGCCGACAGCTTTCCAGCTGACATACGGTAAGGCGTCTGTTCCGGGCGGGGCGGAATCGTGGCGTGCGGGCGGAATTATGTTGCAGGCGATGCCTAAGGCGTCCCCGTCCGTTGCGAGTGAGCCAGTGGCCGACAATGGGTTGCTGACCGCCGCTGATATTCTGGATGATGACGAAGGCGAAAATTGGACCCGTGCCACCACCCTTCTGCGCACGGCCGAAGAAATGGAATTGATCGGCCCGACCGTACAGCCAACCGAATTGCTGGTGCGCCTGTTTCACGAAGAAGCCCCGCGCGTGTTTGACCCGCAAGCGGTTGAATTTGGCTGTTCGTGTTCGCCAGATAAAGTGCGCCAGTCGCTGTCAATTTATTCGGCCAAAGACATCAAACATATGACTACTGAAGAAGGCACAGTCACAGCTGACTGCCAGTTCTGTGGTTCGCATTATGTGTTTCAACCCAACACGTTGGGGTTTGAAGCAACAGAAGGACCGGATGCAAAGGGATCGGATGCAAAGCCCTGAAGACCTGAACAAGACGCTTCAGCGCTGTATTGAAAATGCAGGGAGGTCGACGTCAGATTTTGATCTGAATCCAGGCGTGGTGTTGCCCGAAGGACGTATTTTGAAACCAGCAGCCGTGTTGATCGCGGTGACGGAAAACGGGCAGCTTATCCTGACAAAACGCGCGGCCCATCTGAAACATCACCCCGGGCAGATTGCGTTTGCAGGGGGCCGCAGGGACGACACCGATCGCGACCTGAACCACACTGCCCTGCGTGAGGCAGAGGAGGAAATTGGCCTCAACCGAAGGGTGGCCACAATCCTTGGTCAATTGCCCTATCATGACACCATCACGAATTATTCGATCACGCCGATTATCGCGATGGTGCCTTCGGATTTGACGTTCAAACTTGAACCGGGTGAGGTGGAAGAGGCGTTCACCGTGCCGTTGCGCCACGTCTTAACACTTGCGAATTATCGCATCGAAGGCCGTCATTGGCGTGGGCAAAAACGCTACTATTATACCGTCCCCTACGGCCCTTATTATATCTGGGGCGCAACCGCGCGTATCCTGCGCGCAATGGCTGAGGCGGTGGTCGAATGAAACTGTCGGCAAACTGGTTGAACTCGGATGCATCCAAGGCGGTGACAGGGATGCTGGTGGACGCGGGATATGAGGTTTATTTCGTCGGTGGCTGTGTGCGAAACGCCTTGGTCGATATGCCTGTGGCTGACTTGGACCTTGCGACAAACGCGCGGCCTGATGTGGTCATGCAATTGGCAAAGGATGCGAGACTTAAGGTTATTGCGACCGGCATTGACCATGGCACAGTTACAGTCATTTCTGATCATCGACCGTTTGAGATCACGACGTTCCGCAACGATGTTGAAACCGATGGTCGCCATGCTGTTGTGGCGTTTTCAGACACCCTGCAAGAAGACGCTGTGCGCCGTGATTTCACGATGAACGCGCTGTATTGCGCGCCGGATGGTACGGTCATCGACCCTGTCGGGGGCATCCCTGATTTGCACGCCCGACACGTGCGGTTCATCAATGACGCTGATTTGCGGATCCGTGAAGATTACCTGCGTATTTTGCGGTTTTTCCGTTTCTATGCGTGGTTTGGCGACCCCGATCAGGGGATAAATGCGGATGGGTTTGCGGCCTGCGCCGCCAATCTTGATGGGTTGGAAGGCCTTGCAAAAGAACGGGTGCGGACCGAGCTTTTGAAAACCCTCCTTGCGCCAAACCCCGCACCTGCAATGGCGTCCATGGCAATGTGCGGGGCGTTGGGTCGTCTGCTTGCGGGCGCGGATGTGTCGGCCCTCGCGCCGCTTATCCATCTTCAAGAACAACTCGGCCGCCCCGCACATTTGCACACGCGACTTGCTGCCATAAATCCCGGTGATGTTACATCGCAGCTGCGCCTCTCCAAGGCCGACACCCTTGAATTCACCCGTATCCGTGACGGCGCGTTGTCGGTGATTGATGCTGCACCTTTGGGCTACAATCTGGGTTCTGAGCTTGCGATCGAAGCGTTAATGTTGCGGGCGGCATTGTCCGGCGGCACCTTTACAAAGATCGATATGGACGCGGCGCAGTTTGGTGGTGCACAAAACTACCCCGTAACGGCCAAAGACCTGATGCCAACCTACGCAGGTCCCGCATTGGGTGCACGCCTCAAACAGCTTGAAACGGCATGGATCGCATCCGGTTTTACAATGGCAAAGCCTGACCTCTTAGCACTCCCGTGACGGCGCTCGTCGGCTTTGTCTTCCTTGGCCTGTTTTCCCCCGGTCCGAATGTCATCCTTCTTACGACGTCGGGCGCACGGTTTGGTTTTCGCGCCACTTTGCCACATCTGTTGGGCGTGGCGCTGGGCGTTGGGTTTATTGCCTTCGTCACCGGCTTGGGATTGGGCGCGCTGATTGAGGCGTTCCCAACTTTGCGTATCGTTTTGATGATCATCGCGTCGTTGTGGATCCTTTCGATGGCGTGGAAGCTGTGGCATGCAAAACCGGTGCAAACACGCGACACCGATCGCCCCTTTACGTTCATTCAGGCGATCCTGTTCCAATGGGTAAACCCGAAAATATGGGCCGTTGCCACATCTGCATCCGCGATGATCGCAGACCTGTCACCGATGATGCAGGCGACAATGCTTGCAATAACTTTCTCCGCCACAAACCTTTGTGTCTGCCTGTTTTGGACCTATGCAGGAAGCCTGCTAAAAACCCTCCTCGCGGACGCATCTAAGTGGCGGATTTTTATGCGTATTATGGCCATCGCATTGGCGATCTTTTCAGGACTGGTTTTCCTGTGACGTAATCCGGTCTATATCGGCTAGGGAAAGGAACCTGCCGTGTTTCGCTTCTTTGAAAATCTTGTTGACCCGTATGAGGCGTATGCCGAGGACGACGTCCCGCCAACGCGCCTTTGGCCGTTCCTGTTAACCTACGTGCGCCCGTTCAAACGGGTGTTCTGGGCTGCTGGAATCATGTCCGTCATCGTTGCAACAGTTGAGATTTGGCTGATTTCCTACATGGGTCGTCTTATCGATCTGATCGCACCCGGGTCCGAAGAATCCGTGTGGGCTGACCATGGATTGGAATTCTTCTTTGTTGCGGTCTTCCTGCTCACGTTGCGCCCACTCTTGCAGATCATCGACGTTGCCCTTTTGAACCAGTCAATCATTCCAAATTTTGGGACTATCGTGCGTTGGCGCGCACATCGCCACGTGTTGCGCCAGTCTGTTGGTTGGTTTGAAAATGACTTTGCGGGCCGCATCGCCAACCGTATTATGCAGACACCACCCGCAGCTGGTGAGGTCGCGTTTCAAGCGTTTGACGCGGTGACATTCTCGCTCGCGTATATCATTGGCGCGGGTGTTCTATTGATGGGTGCCGATCCGCGGTTGTTGCTGCCGCTGGTGATTTGGTTCGCGCTTTACATCGTCCTGATGCGTTGGACAGTTCGCCGCGTCGGCCCCGCGGCCAAGGCATCTTCTGATGCAAGGTCTGAGGTAACGGGCCGCGTTGTGGACAGCTATACCAACATCCATTCCGTCAAAATGTTTGCGCACCATGATCGCGAAATCAACTATGCACGTGAGGCGATTGAAAACACGCGCTCAGCCCTGCAACGCGAAATGCGGCTTTTCTCAATTATGGATGTATCGCTTGTCTTGCTGAACGGCATCTTGATTGTGTCGGTTGTTGGTTGGGCACTGTGGCTCTGGTCGGGCGGCTTAGCGACGGCGGGTATCGTTGCTGCTGCTGCGGCGTTAACCCTAAGGCTCAATTCGATGACAGGTTGGATCATGTGGGCAGTGACGAACCTGTTCCAAAATCTTGGCGTTATTTCCGAGGGCATGGAGACGATTGCCCAACCGATCACGTTGACCGATGCGACGGACGCCAAGCCACTGCAGGTTCTTGGCGGCGGCTTGGATATCCAATCCTTGAGCCATCATTACGGGCGTGCGTCTGGTGGGATCGACAACCTAACCCTGACGGTTGCACCGGGTGAAAAGATAGGTTTGGTTGGGCGGTCCGGCGCAGGAAAATCGACACTGGTTAAGCTCCTATTGCGATTTTACGATGCAGAATCCGGACGTATCTTGATTGATGGTCAGGACATCGCAGGGGTCAGTCAGGACTCCCTGCGGCAAGCGATCGGCATGGTACAACAGGAAAGCTCCCTCCTGCATCGGTCCGTGCGCGACAACATTCTGTATGGAAATCCAAGCGCGTCAGACGCACAGGTGATCGCAGCGGCAAAACAAGCCGAAGCCTATGATTTCATTCTTGATCTTGAAGACGGACAAGGTCGCAAAGGCTTTGATGCCCAAGTCGGTGAACGCGGTGTGAAGCTGTCAGGTGGGCAGCGCCAACGCATCACGCTGGCGCGCGTGATCCTGAAAGATGCGCCTATCCTATTGCTGGACGAGGCGACGTCAGCGCTTGATTCCGAGGTTGAGGCGACGATCCAGAAGACGTTGAAAGCCCTGATGGATGGCAAAACTGTCATCGCTATCGCGCACCGGCTGTCGACGATTTCGCAGATGGACAGGATCGTAGTGATGGACGGTGGCAAAGTCGTTGAAGACGGAACACACGACACGCTGCTCGCGCTGAATGGGCAATATGCCGGCTTCTGGGCGCGTCAATCCGGTGGTTTTATCGGTACAGAAATTGAGGCCGCGCAATGATTGCAACGCGGTATCAACAGATGATCAAACGCCTTGGCAATCTGATCGACAGCCGAATGGAGGCCGATGGCCCACCGCCAGATACCCTCGCGCGGTTCTTCAACTGGGCGCTGTCTGGCGCGTGGCGCGTTATTGGGCTGGCTGCATTTATATCCGCATTGGCGGGCGCGACCGAAGTTTTGGCGATGTTCCTGTTGGGGCAAGTCGTGGACATCGCGGCGTCAACGCAGCCCATTGGCGACAGCGCCGGGTTGCTGATTGGCGCCGTCGTGTTGTTGATGGTTTTGCGCCCCGCACTCTTCGGATTGTCGGCGTCATTTCAGTCCGTCGTGGTTGGGCCAAACCTGTTCACGCTGGTTGTCGGCCGTTTGCACCGCTGGACACTGGGACAGGCGGTCACGTTCTTTGACAATGATTTCGCGGGGCGCATTGCGCAAAAGCAAATGCAGGTGGCGCGGTCAATTACTGAAACGGTCATTGAAACGGTGAACGCGGTTCTGTTCGCGCTGGCGACGGTTATTGGCACAGCGTTTCTTATCATGACCATCGATGCCCGTCTGCTGATTGTGCTGGCGTTCTGGATCATGAGCTATGTTGTCTTTCTCTGGATTTTCCTGCCCCGCATTCGGTCACGATCAAAGGCACGCGCAGGCGCGGCCGCGATGCTGACAGGACAGGTTGTCGACACGATCACCAACATCAAAACTGTCAAATTGTTTGCGGGCACGCTTCATGAATCCGATGCCGCCCAAAGCGCGATGCAAGACCTGCGTGGTCGGGCGCTCGCCTACGGGGAGGTCGCAACGCTGTTCCGCTTTGGCCTCATCACACTTGCGGGGATTTTGCCGTTGGCGATGGTGGGTTTCGGGCTGTCTTGGCGCGATGCTGGTGTCACACCTGGCGATCTTGCAGCCATCGGCGCGGTGTCAATTCGGCTTAGTCAAATGACTGGATGGGTCAGCTTTGTTCTGATGGCAGTGTTCAGCCACATCGGAGAGGTTGAGGATGGCATGAAGACCCTGACCCCGCCGCATCAATTGACCGACAATGTAGATGCAAAGCCAATCAATGTGACCGCGGCTGAAATTGAATTTCGCGACGTGTCATTTCAATATGGCGGTGCGGCAGGCGGGATCGGTGGCATTAATCTGACGATCAAAGCGGGCGAAAAGCTCGGCATTGTGGGGGCGTCTGGAGCTGGTAAATCCACGCTCGTGGCGCTGCTGTTGCGGTTATATGATCCCGAGAACGGTGATGTTCTGATTGACGGGCAGGCCGTGCGTGGCGTGACACAAGACAGCCTGCGCGCTGCCATCGGAATGGTCACGCAGGAAACTGCGATGTTCAACCGATCGGCACGTGACAACATCATTTATGGACGCCCCGATGCGACAGATGCACAGATGATTGCTGCGGCGGGGAAGGCCGAAGCCCATGATTTTATCGGCGACCTTCGCGACAATGTGGGTCGCGGGGGATATGACGCGCACTTAGGGGAACGGGGGGTGAAACTTTCCGGTGGTCAGCGCCAACGGATTGCACTAGCCCGCGCCATGTTGAAAGACGCGCCGATCTTGGTGCTGGACGAAGCGACATCCGCGCTCGATAGCGAAGTTGAGGCTGCGATCCAGATTGCGCTGGATCGTGCAATGGACGGCAAGACGGTTGTGGCAATCGCCCACCGTCTTTCAACGATTTCGGGTATGGACCGCATTATTGTGCTGGAAGAAGGGCGCATTGTGGAAGAAGGAGCGCATGAGGACCTGCTGAAACGCGCAGGAACCTATGCACGATATTGGAATCGCCAATCCGGTGGGTTCGACAGCACGAAAGATGCGGCGGAATAAATGGGTCAGATAGTAGAACGGCTTAATCAAGCAGGGCTTGGTCAACTGGCAGATGGCACACATCTGGAACGGGTTTTGCCCGGCGAAGAAGTTGAGCCGCTGCCAGATGGCACCGCGCGTATCATCACGCCCGTTGCGGATCGTGTTAAGCCACCCTGCCGTCATTTCAAAAGCTGTGGTGGCTGTACGATGCAGCACGCGTCAGACGATTTTGTTGCAGCGTGGAAGACTAAGATCGTTGAACGCGCGATGACGGCACGTGATTTGCCGTTCCCGTTTCGCACGATCCACACATCTCCGGCGCAAAGCCGCCGACGTGCGCGTTTGTCGGGACGGCGCACGAAAAAAGGCGCGATGGTCGGATTTCATGCGAAAGCCTCAGATGCTTTGATTGATATTCCAGATTGCCAGCTGTTGCTGCCAGCGATCCGCGCTGGATTCCCAGCACTTGAGGCGCTGACCATCATCGCGGCGTCGCGCAAGTCTGAGGTCAACCTGACGGTGACGGATAGCCTTGGCGGGTTGGATGTTATGGTTGAGACAGATCGCGAATTGACTGGACAGCTTCGGATCGAATTGGCGGCATTGGCTGAAGCGCATAATCTGGCACGGTTGGCGTGGAACGAAGAAGTTGTTGTGACCCGCAAGGCACCGGATCAGGAGTTCGGCAATACCCGTGTTGAACCCCCTGCGGGCGCATTCCTGCAAGCAACGCGTGAAGGCGAAAAATCGCTCGTTTCCGCTGTTTTAGAAACGGCAACGGGGGCGAAACGCTGCGTTGATTTGTTTGCTGGCGCGGGCACCATTGCCCTGTCACTTGCGCAAGTTGCTGAAGTTCATGCCGTCGAAAGCAGCTCTGATATGTTGGAATCGCTGGATCGTGGCTGGCGTCATGCCAAGGGTCTAAAGACAGTAACAACCGAGACCCGCGATCTGTATCGCCGCCCGCTGGAACCTGATGAGCTGAAGCGCTTTGATCTTGCCGTTCTTGACCCGCCCCGTGCCGGGGCCGATGCGCAGATCGCGACACTTTGCGCTTCAAAGGTTCGGGCCGTCGCAATGGTGTCGTGTAATCCGGTGACGTTCTCGCGTGATGCGGCGGCACTGGTTGCTGCAGGATTTACGCTGCACTGGATCGATATCGTTGATCAGTTTCGCTGGTCGCCACATGTTGAACTTGTCGGGTCGTTCACCCGGTCGTGACTGCGCAGCCGCGATAATATCTAGGACATTGAACAAACCTGCGTTAATCAAGCGTTCAAAAGGTCAAGTTTAACAAAGGACCGATTGGGGCAGTTTTAATGATGAACCGAAGAACATTCACCAGCATTGCGGCACTTTTTGCCCTGACGGCCTGTTCAAACAAGTTTCGTGTCTATACTGGACCTGCCGTGACCAGTGTCGTGGTTCAAAAGGGTCGCCGAAAGATGTTCCTATTGAACAACAACAAGGTGCTTGAGCAGTATGACTTTGAACTTGGCTTCGCGCCATCTGGTCATAAGGAAGTCGAAGGCGATGGGCGGACACCGGAAGGTGCGTATTATATCGACCGTAAAAATCCAAACAGCAGTTTCTACCTGTCGATCGGTATTTCGTACCCGAACGCCGCAGACCGCGCCCGCGCCCATGCGATGGGTAAGTCACCTGGTGGGGACATCTTTATCCACGGAACACCTCGACCATCGCTCAATCGCGATGATTGGACGGCTGGTTGTCTTGCCGTGAAGGACCGTGAGATGGAAGACATCTATGCGATGGTAAATGTCGGAACGCCAATTTTCATGTACGCCTAGGCGTTGTTCTAACGGCCAACGCTTATTGCAAAGGGATGGGATTTTCTTGCGCGATGATCCCGCGCCGGTTTGAATCGGCCATAACCAACGTCCACCAAATCTTTCCGTTGCCTTCCTGGAACCAAGCAATACCCATGTCCGTTGCATCGGTATCCAGCAGAACAGCCCGCGTGTCGGGCTGGCGCATCCACGCGCCGAGCGTTTCAAGTTCGGTCTCATAGGTTTCGGAAATGGTTTCGCCGGTCAAGGACCCGCTGTAGCCGACGCGCCGTAGGCGATCGATTGGGGACGATCCATCAGAGCCAAAATGCCAAGGGCGGTTTTGCACGGACATATCGCGGGAATGCGTTGCTGCTGCGGCGTTCAATTGTGCGTTTGGCCGTACCGGTTGGGCACCAGAGGCGTCGCGCAGTGCATTTAACCCGTCAAGCATACGGAACTGGATGTCATCGGCGTCTTGCGGCCCAATTCGGTAGACTTGTGGCAGCGGGAGCCCGTCAGGGCCGATCGTCGCCACAGGCGCGCCACCACAGGCAGCCAGACCAAAGGCCAAAGAACCAAGAATAAATGAACGACGAAGCATATGAGAACCCTTATCGATTTCTTTTGCCATACCCGCTCAGGCGTTACGTTTCAAACCCACATCGGCGTGAAGCGGCCCAAATATCATCAGTCTGATTTGTTAGCGCGATAAATGCATCATATCAGGCATGTGATTTTATGAAACTGAATGGGGTATAGACCCATTACAAAATCTACCTTTAGCACACTCAACCGTCGTACTTTTTGGTCACATCCGCTGCCACCATCGGCACGGGTGCTGTCGCACAAACTGAAAATACGACTGAGATTGAGAATGACATTTTCCAAACGATCATCCGGAATGTGTCGAGTTTCCAGATACTTGACTGGCAGCCATACTTTAGCAATCTTAACGGCGGCGCGATCCTCGTTGATATCCAGTCGCGTGCGCTACACTATTGAAATTCAGACCCAACGTCCGTGCCGCTGACCGCTGACTTGACCCGAAAAGGCTGCACAGAAGTTGTGCGTAGGGTTGAAGGAACAAGCTGGCGCCCGACACCGTCAATGCTTGAGAGAAACCCCGAATGGCCTGAATTTGTTGGCCCTGGCGCAGATAACCCGCTTGGAACGCACGCACTTTATTTGTCTTGGACCTACTAACGGATTTATGGCACCCACGACACATGCAAAATCGGACGTCGTTCGTCAAACGGCTGCATTGGCCTTTGCAATGAGCACATTTCCGAACTCTTCAGGATGACAGATGTTGGCACACAAGTGTTGCTGATTTGACGACATCGCGCCGAAGTTGTGGCGCTTTACCTACTTATATCTTTGCAATGGATGTGTATTCGTGATTTGGGAATCGAAGAGGGAAGTCTTGGGTGCCCATGGCTTACACCTCACTAATTTTGCCGTGGGCAATAACTTGGAGAAATAAAATGAAAAAATTCGCACTTGCTGCTGCATTCGCTGGCGCCGCTTCTACTGCTTTCGCTGGTAACATGGCTGAGCCAGTAATGGAAATGGCACCTGTTGTCGTTATGGAAGAGACCGCTGGTTCTTCTTCTTCCGCAGGCCTGATCATTCCACTGATCTTGGTTGTTTTGATTGCTGCTGCTTTGGCTGACTAAGCCTTACACTTCAATTACGATGCAAAAGGCCGTCCTTTCGGGGGCGGCCTTTTCATTTTTCAGGGGCCTTTTTGGTACCGTGGCAGTTGTGTCCATAGCGCATCGGCTACCAAAATGGACTCGCGATGCTTGACTCTGGATTTGCTTTTGAGCCGATTTCGTGGTTTTTTGTTGCCTGAGGACTAAATTAAGCGTCCATAGCTAACGCCTCACCGACTTCGCCGTGGGCCATCAACTGGAGAAATAAAATGAAAAAATTCGCACTTGCTGCTGCATTCGCTGGCGCCGCTTCTACTGCTTTCGCTGGTAACATGGCTGAGCCAGTAATGGAAATGGCACCTGTTGTCGTTATGGAAGAGACCGCTGGTTCTTCTTCTTCCGCAGGCCTGATCATTCCACTGATCTTGGTTGTTTTGATTGCTGCTGCTTTGGCTGACTAAGCCTTACACTTCAATTACGATGCAAAGGGCCGCTCCTTCGGGGGCGGCCTTTTGTTTTGGGGCAGGATTCAATAGGCGATTGGACCTAGTCGATCCAGCCCTGTAAATTGCGCCGAACGATGCCGGACAGCGCATCAATGTGTGCCGGGCTATCATTTAGGCATGGAATGTACGTGAAGTGTTCGCCACCTGCATGCTCAAAGCTCTCTTTGATCTCTTCGTTGATTTCTTCCAAGGTTTCGATGCAGTCGGCGGAAAACGCAGGCGCGCAGACGGCGATGTTTGTTCGACCCTTTTCTGCCAATCGCGCGACTTCTTCGACAGTGTAGGGCTGTAGCCATTTTTCAGGACCGAATCGGCTTTGGAATGTGGTGATAATCTGGCTGTCGTCCCAACCCAGCCGCTCTTTTAGCAGGCGTGTCGTTTTCTGACATTGGCAATGATAAGGATCACCCTCGCGCAGGTACCTCTCCGGAACGCCGTGGTACGAACAGACCAAGACTTCGGGCTTTGTGTCGGCTTTTGCGTATGCTGTCTCAATCGATTGCGCGAGCGCGTCGATATAGGCGTCATCTTCAAAATATGGCTCAACGATACGTGCGATGGGCTGCCATTTTTCTTTCATCAGGACGCGAAAGAACTGGTCATTGGCAGTGGCAGACGTTGCGCCGGCATAATGCGGATATAGCGGGAAAAAGAGGATCTTTTGGCATCCAGCCGCGATCATCTCTTTTACCTTAACTTCTGTCGATGGGTTGCCGTAACGCATGCAGAAATCGACGATCACATCTTCGCCGTACACGGCTTTCAATTGGTCCTTCATGGCCGCTGTTTGCTGTTTGGTAATTGTCAAAAGCGGGCTTTCGTTGGCTTCTTCGTTCCAGATGCTCTTATAGGCAGCACCACTGGTAAAGGGACGTTTCGTCAAGATCACCAGTTGTAACAGTGGCTGCCAAACCCATGCAGAATAGTCCACAACGCGCTTATCGCTCAGGAATTCACCTAAGTAGCGCCGCATGGACCAATAGTCGGTCCCATCCGGTGTGCCGAGGTTCGCCAGCAGAACGCCAACTTTTGCAGGCATCATTTTTGGGTGATCGGCGGGCGCATGTGCTGGACATTGCGCAGTATCAATAGATTTGAAGTCAGACATTAGGCTACCCCGTTTTCGTGCTTATTCATGAAACTCGTCTATCGGTTCTACGGAGACCGTCAATCATTGGACCGATCAAGTGGTGTTTCTTGGGTGCCCAGCGCGTCCGAAAGACGACGTTTCGCAGACCCTGGGCGCAGGGGTTGTTGCTGACTGTCGGCAGGGGCCCAACCCGTCAATGTCGCAATTTCAAATGTTGCAGGGATGCGGCCGTCGTCCATGTTGAATGCCTCTTCGTAACGCGACATCGCTTGGGCGAAAATCTTGCGTCGTGTGGGCATGCGTTGGCGCTGTTGCATCGCGTTGCCCTCACCCATCGCCCGAAGATCACGCATCAGGTGAATCGGGGAGTCGTAGGTCACAGTCAGTGGCATCATATCCGCGACAGGTAGGGCGAAACCGGCTCGTTGCAGCAACCCTCCAAGATCGCGAACCTCGCCCATTGGTAGGATTCGCGGTGACAACCCGCCGGTTTGTGCGACTTCCGCTTCAGCGAGGACGCTGCGCAATTCATGCAGGGTCTGACCGGCAAACAGGGTCGCAATAAGTAAACCGTCGGGTTTCAGCGCGCGGCGGCATTGCACCAACTGACCGATAGGGTCGTCTGCCCAATGTAGTGAAAGCGCGTGAATAACTAGATCATGAGACTCTTCATGAAGATCGAGCGTTTCGCTGTCTTCCACGATTGTAGCGCTGGGCATCCATTCGGCCCACGCATCTGGAAAACCTGTCACAACTGCCGGTGCTGTAAAGGTTCTGTTAACCTCAATAAGTCTTTCATGAACGTCATCGGCCGCCGTCGCTTGCAAAAACATTGCATCGGCGCGGGCGCGATTGCGCTGCAAGGCGGCGCGGTCAGTGAGACGAGGGGGCATATCCATGCCCGCCATGTAGGAGAAATCGGCGATAATGCAAAGCCTGATCCAAATTCTCTATCCACCGCAATGCGTCATGTGCGAAGCCCGCACCGAAGTTGATTTTGCGTTGTGTGGACCATGTTGGGCGGAAACGCCGTTCATTGACGGGCTGTGTTGTGATGGATGCGGGTCGCCATTGCCCGGGCAAGGGGAGCCTGAGGCAGGCATATTATGTGATGACTGCATGGTCATTGCGCGTCCGTGGTCAAAAGGCCGCGCAGCGATGATCTATAAAGGAAAAGCGCGACAGTTGGTTTTGTCGCTCAAACACGGGGACCGTACCGATTTGACCCGTGCAGCCGGTCCTTGGTTGGCGCGGGCTGCGGCGCCGCTCATCACAGCTGAAACGCTAATTGTTCCTGTACCGTTGCATCGCTTTCGCCTGCTTAGACGCAAATTCAATCAGGCCGCATTGCTTGCGGGGCAAACGGCGGCGGTTGCTGGTGTGCAATATTGCCCTGATGCCTTGATTCGCCGCAAAAAAACGGCTCCGCTTGAGGGTCACACCCGCGATCAGCGGTTTGAAGCCCTAAGCGGCGCAATTGTCCCAAATCCGAAACGCATGGCCCTACTTAATGGGCGAAAGGTGCTTTTAATTGACGATGTTATGACGTCTGGCGCTACTTTCGCCGCCGCGGCCGAGGCCTGTTACAGCGCTGGTGCGGATGACGTTTGCGTGCTGGCACTGGCCCGCGTCGTCAAGGATGCCTAAATAGGAACGAACAGATAAAGGATGACCCCCAATGACGACCGTCGAAATCTATACCACACCGATCTGCGGCTTTTGCCACCGCGCCAAGCGTTTGCTTTCATCCAAAGGCGTGAGCTTTGCGGAGGTTGATGTCATGTCGGACCCGTCGCGCCGCGCTGAAATGACCCAACGTGCGAATGGTGGTCGGACGGTGCCGCAGATATTTATCGGTGGAAAACATATTGGTGGTAGCGACGAGCTGTCTGCGCTGGAACGCGCGGGCAAGCTCGACACGCTTTTGAAAGCTTGAAGGCTGCCCTGCTTCAGCTGACGTCGTCCGATGATCCGACCGAAAATTTGACGGTTGTCCAAGGGATGATCGCGGATGCGGCTGGGTTGGGGGCGACGCTTATTTGCACGCCGGAAGTAACCAATTGCGTCAGCATGGACCGCACCCATCAAGCTGCGGTTCTGTGCCATCAAGAGGATGACCACACGCTTATCGCATTGAAATCAAAGGCAAAGGCCTATGGTATTTGGCTGTCGATTGGATCTCTAGCGCTTAAAGGTGGGGCGGATGGGCGGTTTGTGAACCGATCCTTCCTGATCAACCCGAACGGTCAAATCGCAGCGACTTACGACAAAATTCATATGTTTGATGTGCAGGTGAGTGAGGCAGAAACCTACAACGAATCGTCTGGTTACGCCCCGGGGGATCAAGCGGTTGTGGCAGACGCGGGTTTAGCCAAAGTCGGTCTGAGCATTTGTTATGATCTGCGGTTCCCGCATCTGTACAGGACACTTGCCAAAGCAGGGGCCGATATTTTGTTGGTGCCATCCGCGTTTTCGCCCGTCACTGGGGCTGCGCACTGGGAAACCCTCCTGCGGGCCCGTGCGATTGAAACGGGCTGTTTTGTGCTGGCTGCGGCCCAGACCGGCACCCACACTGCACGTGCTGGCAAAGCGCGAAAAACCCATGGTCATTCACTCGCGGTATCGCCGTGGGGCGCGGTTTTGGCCGATGCTGGGACTCAGTGCGGTGTCACGCTCGTTGATTTTGACACTGAGGACGTGTCTAAAGCGCGCAAGCGTATTCCTGCGCTGACTCATGACAGACCGTTTGGTGACCCCTAATCCAATGAATCAGCAGACCGACAGCCTCGCAGTTGCCTTGTTTAGTGAAATCCTCACTGTGGACCAGCTTGCACGCAATACTGTCGCCAAGGCGCTGCCTAAGGGGATGGAGCTGTCGCATTTTTCCGTTCTCAATCATCTTGCCCGTGCCCAGATTGAAAAAACACCCGCACAGTTGGCGCAGACGTTTCATCTGACTCGTGGGGCGATGACGAACACACTGCGCAAGCTTGAAAATTCCGGCTACGTGCACATCCGACCTGACTGGGAAGATGCACGGCGCAAGTTGGTAACGATCAGCCCGGCGGGCTTTCGTGCGCGGGATGCCGCGATGGCTGCCATCGCACCGATCATTGCGCGGGCTGTCGAAAAGGTTGGATATGAAACTGTCCGTCCGATCCTGCCCGTCATGCGGGAGTTGCGGATTAAGTTGAGCGAAGAGGAATGAGCCTTCGCTCCCTCGCGATGCGCAGCGAACTGCTTACATTGTCGGGGATATCCCATCTTACAGAGCACGACGGTTATCTCGTTCAGTTCACCCCTACGGAACCGGATTTCTGGATGGGCAATCAGTTGATTATGTCCGATGCTAAGCTGTCCGCACCCGAGACGTTTGTGATTTTTGAGACGCATTTTCCCGACGCGTCCCATCGGTCGGTTGTTTGGGATATTCCAAATCTTGACCCATTGAAGGTGCGCGAGGTTGGCGATCTCGGTTGTACGCTCGACGGGTTTGATACGATGACCTTGCAGGGTTCATTGCGCGATGCTGTGATGCCAGACGGTGTTTCGGTGCGGGCTTTGGATGGCATTGATGATTGGACGAAGGCCGAAGCCTTGCAAGCCGAAGTCGGACTTGAAGAGGGCCGCGATCCGAAATCCTACGGCCCCTATCTGGCGCGGCGAAATGCGGGGCGGCGTGATCAGATCACCAAGGGGATTGGCCAATGGTTCGGCGCGTTCGAGGGGGACCGGATCGTCGCACAGTTGGGCATGTTCCACGACGATAGCATCGCGCGGTATCAATCCGTCGAAACACGGGCGACACATCGCAGACGTGGGATATGTAGCGCACTTTTGCGCCACGCTGCGCTGTGGGCGCTGGGCCGTGCCCCAAATGCGGACGTTGTCATTGTGGCTGAGGCCGACACTGATGCAGGGCGTTTGTACCGTAAAATGGGATTTGCCCACGCTGAAACGATCTATGGCATAGTGCGGGATGGCTATTAGGCAGGCTTCAGCGCTGCGGTAACGTAATTAACCGACATGTCGCTGTCTGAGATTGACCAGCTCCATCCCAAAAAATCGAACTTGAAACCTTTGCGATCTACTGGATTAAGGCCCGCCTGTTCCAGCAGCGCAAACAATTCGTCCGGCGTGATGAACTTGTTGAATTCATGGGTGCCTTTGGGCAACCAGCGCATGACGTATTCCGCGCCAACAATGGCCATCGCAAAACTTTTCGGATTGCGGTTGATGGTCGAACAGATGTGCAGTCCTTTAGGTTTCAGCAACTGCTGGCAGGCCGTCAGATAGGACAATGGGTTCGCCACGTGTTCCACGACTTCCATGTTCAACACGATGTCGAATTGTTCACCGGCCGCGGCCATGTCTTCGGCAGTCGTAAAACGGTAATCGATGTCCAATCCAGATTGTTCAGCGTGGACTTGGGCGACTGGAATGTTGCGTTGCGCCGCATCAGCCCCGACTATATCCGCACCAAGACGCGCCATAGGTTCGCACAGCAATCCGCCACCGCAGCCGATATCCAGAATCCGCAAGCCATCGAATGGCTTATCCGCCATCAAGTCGCGATCAAATTCTGCCGCAATCTGGCGGGTGATATAGTCCAGCCGCGTCGGGTTGAGCATATGAAGCGGCTTGAATTTACCCTCAAGATCCCACCATTCAGCGGCCATGGCCTCGAACTTGGCAATTTCTGCGGGATCGACAGTTGTTTGTGCGGTTTGCATACGGCCTCTGAAAATTCTGCCCTGATATTGGGCCCCGACAATGGGCATTAGATCTATGTCACTATATAGATTGAATATGGACAAAGCCTCAGGACAAAAACGCGCGGTGTCGCATCTTTATGCACCAATCGATCCGTTCGATCAGCAAATGTTGGACGTGGGGGACGGACATCGCATCTATGTTGAACAATGTGGCAATCCTGACGGGATCCCTGTGGTTGTCTTTCATGGCGGGCCTGGCGGTGGGTGCAGCCCGATGATGCGGCGGTATTTCAACCCAGCGGTGTATCGTATCATCCTGTTTGATCAGCGCGGCTGCGGGCGTTCCCGTCCCCATGCCAGTGTTGAAAACAACACGACATGGCATCTGGTTGCCGACATTGAACTTATTCGCACCACATTGGGGATCGCAGATTGGGTCGTGTTTGGTGGCAGCTGGGGTGCGACGCTGGCATTGATCTACGCGCAGGCGCATCCAGAACACGTTTTGCATTTGGTCCTGCGCGGTGTGTTCCTGAGCACGCAACGAGAACTGGATTGGTTTTACGGCGGCGGCGCGGGCGCGTTTTGGCCTGAGGTCTGGGAGAATTTCGAGAACATGATTCCAGTTGAGGAGAGGGGCGACATGATCGCTGCCTACCACCGACGACTGTTTTCTGGTGATGCAATGAAGGAAACTCGCTACGCGCGTGCATGGGCCGGATGGGAAAATGCGCTGGCATCAATTGATAGCACTGGTGCGGGTGGATCGGGCCCGGCGGAATACGCACGCGCATTCGCTCGGCTCGAAAATCATTATTTCAGCCATGGATGTTTTCTGACTGCGGATCAGCAAATCCTAAACAATATGGACAAAATTGCCCATATCCCCGGGATCATCGTGCAAGGCAGGTTCGATATGATCTGCCCGCCCGTTTCGGCCCACACTCTTGCAGAGTTGTGGCCTGCAAGTCGCCTGATCATGGTGTCAAAAGCGGGCCACGCCCTGTCTGAACCAGGCATCTCATCGGAACTTGTGCTGTCAATGGACGCGATTGCTATCACAAAAGTGATCAAAAACTAATGGTTGTAAGCTGTGACGATGACGCTACGCTAACGAAAACCACGGGGGACTAAGCTTGCTCTCAATCTTGAAGATTGTTCTTCAGCGCCTGGGACTGGGGATCGTTACCCTGTTTGTCGTCTCGATCGTGATCTTTATCGCGGTTAATTCGCTCCCAGGTGACTTTGCGGAAGCCATTTTAGGGCAGGGCGCGACACCTGAATCCGTTGCAACCATTCGCCGTGACCTTGGTCTCGATCAGCCCCTCGTCTTGCGATATCTTACTTGGCTCAAGGGGATGCTGACCCTCGATCTTGGCACGAGTTTCGCGCAGCTGAACTTTGCGAACTTTGGTGGCGCTGGCACCACGACTGTGGCCGAACAGATAGCACCACGTTTATCGAATACGATGTTTCTGGCCGCAGTGACGGCCTGTATCGCAGTGCCGCTGGCTGTGACATTGGGCATCTTGGCAGCATTGTATCGCAACACTGCATTCGACAAAGCGGCGAACATGTTCACGCTCAGCTCAATCTCCAGCCCAGAATTTTTCATGGCATATGTGCTGATCCTCTTCCTTGCGGTGCTGAACCCGATCTTCCCTAGCCTGTCTAATATCTATGACGGCATGGCGTTTTCTGAGCGGCTTGAGAAATCCATGTTGCCTGCCCTGACGCTGACGCTTGTTGTTACTGCGCACATGATGCGCATGACGCGCGCGGCGATTATCAGTTTGCTGGCCTCGCCATATATTGAAATGGCGCGGCTTAAGGGTCTGTCGCCCATTCGGGTGATCGTCGTGCATGCGCTGCCCAATGCCCTGGCGCCGATCATTAACGTCGTTGCACTGAACCTCGCCTATCTCATCACGGGTGTGGTCGTGGTTGAGGTGGTGTTCGTTTATCCCGGTATCGGACAGCTGTTTGTGGACAGCGTAAAAATTCGCGACATCCCTGTGGTGCAGGCGTGCTGCCTGATCTTTGCGGCGGCGTATATTTTGCTGAACCTGACGGCGGACGTCCTGTCCATCATCTCCAACCCACGTCTGAGGCATCCAAAATGAGCGGCTTTGTTTGGTTTGCAATTGTCATCGCGGGTCTTCTTGTGGCCGCATATGTGTTCCGTCTGGCGGGGCAGGCTATCACCAGCAATGCACCTAGGTTTCGGGATATGACCTTTGGCGTTGCGTTCGGATATGTCTTCGGTGCTGCGTTGTTTGTCTGGGCGGTCTATTATTATTTCCAACCCAAAATCACCGAGGCTGGAACGCCAAACGCTGGTGTCATTTTCTTTCGCTGGGCGGTGCAGGGCTTTATCATCGCTAGTATCGCAGCGTTCTTGTTCCGCGTATTGGGCCGCGCTGTTGGAACCGAGACAACCAAAAAGCTGTTTCGCTCAATGCCGCTGACCGCGTCGTTCGGTATTCTTGTGATCATCCTTTATGCAATCACCGCGATTTTTGCGGGCAGCATCGCACCCTACGGCGAATCAGAAATCCTCGGTGCTGCGAATGTGTTGGCGGGCGGTGATGTCGCAGCGGGCGGTGATCCCGCCTATCCGCTTGGCACTGACCAAATCGGTCGCGATATCTTAAGTCGCTTGATCTATGGCGCACGTAACACTGTCGGCATTGCCTTTATCACGACGTGTTTGGCGTTCTTTATTGGTGGCAGCCTGGGTTTTCTGGCTGCGACATTACAAGGCTGGCTTGACCAACTTCTCTCGCGGTCCGTTGATGTGTTGATGGCAATTCCATCGCTGATTTTCGCCCTGCTTCTGATGACAATCGCCAGTGCTTGGGCGGTCAAACTTGGCGTGCCGCTGACGATCTTCATGGTGCTGATTATTGCGATGATCGACAGTACACGCGTCTATCGTCTGGCCCGCGCCGTGGGTCTGAACATCGTGGTGATGGACTATATCGAGGCTGCAAAGCTGCGTGGTGAGGGTTTGGGATACCTTGTCTTTAAGGAAATCCTGCCGAACGCAATGGCACCGCTGCTGGCAGAATTCGGTCTGCGGTTCTGCTTTGTGTTCCTGACAATTGCGGCGCTGTCATTCCTTGGTGTGGGTATTCAGCCACCTCTTGCGGATTGGGGCACAATGGTGCGTGATCTTGGCCCGTTCATCAATTTCGCGGCATTTATTCCGACGGCAGCTGTCACTCCGTTGTTGGCAGCGGGCGCAATCGCGCTGCTGACCGTCGCAGTCAACTTCGTTGTCGACTGGATGCTGCATAAGACATCGGGGTTACAGGAATGAGCGATCTTCTCACCGTCAAGGACCTTTGGATCGAAGGCCGTTCTGACGAGACGTGGAACCCGATTATCAACGGCTGTAGCCTGACCCTGAAAAAGGGCGAAGTGCTGGGAATGATCGGGGAGTCCGGTGCGGGCAAGTCGACCATCGGTCTGGCGTGTATGGGCTATACCCGCGACGGCGTTCGGATTTCCAAAGGGTCGGTCGTTTTTGACGGTATTGATCTGGTCACCGCGTCCGCTGCGGTAAAACGTAATTTACTGGGCAAGCGCATTGCCTATGTCGCGCAATCTGCCGCGGCGTCGTTTAATCCTGCGCACAAGATTATCGACCAACATACTGAAGCACCCGTGCAGCATGGCGTAAGCGGGCGCGGCGAAAGTGTCGAAGACGGGGTTGAACTGTACCGAAAACTGCGACTCCCGAATCCCGAAGAGATCGGGTTTCGCTACCCGCACCAAGTATCCGGTGGCCAGTTGCAGCGTGCGATGACGGCAATGGCGATGTCGTGCCGCCCCGATCTGATTATTTTTGACGAACCGACAACGGCGCTGGATGTAACGACGCAGATCGAAGTCCTCGCGTCGATTCGTCAAATCGTGGAAGAATATGACACCGCTGCGATCTATATCACCCACGATCTTGCCGTAGTGGCGCAAATGGCGGACCGGATCAAAGTGCTGCTGAAGGGCGATGAAGTTGAAGAGGCCGACACCCGCACCATGCTTTCGGACCCTCAGGAAGAATACACCAAGTCTTTGTGGGCGGTTCGCGCATTCCAGCGACCTACCAAGCCACCGGTGCCGCAAGGTTCGGTGCCTGTTGTATCCGTCCGCAACATCACGGCTGCCTATGGAACGACCGATGTGCTGCACGAAGTGAGTTTTGATATTCACGCGGGCCGCACTGTGGCTGTTGTGGGCGAATCAGGCTCAGGTAAATCGACCGTCGCACGCTGCATTACGGGGCTGTTGCCTCCGCGTATGGGTGAGATTGCTTTTGATGGCGAAGTTCTACCAGCTAACTACAAAAAGCGGTCCAAAGAACAGCTGCGGCAGGCACAAATGATCTATCAGATGGCCGACACCGCGCTGAACCCGCGCAGGACAATTGGTCAGATTATTGGTCGTCCCGTGCAATTCTACATGGGCCTAACGGGTGCCAAAAAGCGTGAGCGGGTGAACGATCTTCTCAATCAGATCGAGCTTGAGCCGTCACAGTATTTTAACAGACTCCCGTCCGAACTTTCGGGCGGTCAAAAGCAGCGCATTGGTATTGCCCGTGCGCTGGCCGCTGAGCCGAAATTTATCATTTGCGACGAAGTGACGTCAGCATTGGATCAATTGGTTGCCGAGGGTATTTTGCGCCTGCTGGCAGACCTACAGGACACTCTCGGGCTGTCCTACATGTTCATCACGCACGATCTCGCGACTGTGAAATCAATCGCAGACGAGGTTGTGGTAATGAAGGATGGCAAAGTGGTGGAACAGGGGCCGAAAACGTCCATGTTTACGCCGCCACATCATGCTTACACAGATTTGCTGCTAAGTTCGGTCCCCGAAATGGACCCTGATTGGCTGTCGGATTTGTTGAAAGAGCGGGGCGTCGACAATATTGGTGATGCTGCCATTAACAACATGTGACCAAATCGGCGTAGAGTAAGCGCTATAAAAGAAGAATCACTTCAGGGAGAACTAAAATATGTATGGAATTAGCAGACGTGGATTGCTGCAATCTGGTGTTGCGGCGGGTGTACTCGCTGCCACTGGTTTGCCGCTTCGGGCGCAAACGCGTGGCGGTAAGTTAACTGCGGGCCTTTCGGGCGCGAACACATCCGATAGCTGGGATGCGCGTACCCACTCAGACCTTTATATGATCGCATCTGCACAGGGCGCTGTCTTTGATAGTCTTACTGAAGTTGCAGCAGATGGTAGCCTTGTTGGTGAATTGGCCGAAAGCTGGGAAGCAAGTTCGGACGCAAAAGTCTGGACGTTCAATCTGCGTCAGGGCGTGACGTTCCATAACGGTAAGTCCTTTGGCGCTGACGACGTAATCGAATCGCTGCAAATGCACCTTGGCGAAGAGTCCAAGTCTGCAGCCAAGCCGATTGTCGAAAGCATCGTTGAGATGACGAAGATTACCGAACACCAAGTGCAGCTGACGCTTGCTGCCGGTAACGCTGACTTGCCATACTTGCTGTCGGACTATCACATCCTTATGTACCCAGCGGGCCAGATCGAAGAAGCAATCGCGCAGGGTATCGGTACTGGATTGTATCAAGTAACAGCCTTTGATCCGGGCGTTCGTATGACTGCGACGCGTTATGCCGATCACTATAAAGGTGACAGCGCTGGCTACTTTGATGACATCGAATACATCGCGATCAATGACAATACAGCACGGATGAACGCGCTGATGACGGGTCAGGTTGATGCCATCAACCGGATCGATTTCAAAACCGAAAGCCTGCTGCGCGCCAACCCTGCGTTGCGCATTCAAGAAGTATCAGGCAACCAGCACTACATCTTCCCGATGCTGACGAATGTTGCACCGTTCGGTGATGTAAATGTGCGCCGCGCGCTAAAGTACGGTCTGGATCGCCAAGAGATGGTGGACAAAATCCTTCAAGGTCACGGCACTGTCGGAAACGATTCGCCGATTGGCCCAGCCAACCAGTACTACCATGCTGAAATGGAGCAACTGGAATTTGATCCAGACAAGTCCAAGTTCTATCTGCGCGAAGCTGGCCTCGATAGCCTGGACATTGATTTGTCGGCTTCCAATGCGGCGTTTGAGGGTGCTGTTGACGCGGCACAGCTCTTCCAAGCGTCTGCATCGCAAGGCGGAATCAACATCAACGTGGTGCAGGAACCGGCTGATGGATATTGGTCCAATGTTTGGATGAACAAGCCGTTTTGCGCATCATACTGGTCGGGTCGCGCGACTGAGGATTGGATGTTCTCAACCGCCTACGAGCAAGATGCACCTTGGAATGACAGCCAGTGGGACAGCGACGATTCTGCACGCTTCCAAGAGCTTCTGCTTTTGGCACGCGCTGAACTTGATAGTGATACGCGCCGTGAGCAGTATCATGAGATGCAGCAGATCTTGCGTGACGATGGCGGTGTGTTGCTTCCGATGTTCGCGAACAACGTGCAGGCTGTGAACAACCGTATCTCATCGCCGGAAACCGTCGGTGGGGTTTGGCAGATGGACAACGGACGTATGGCCGAACGCTGGTCCGTCGCATAAGATTTAGGTCATAAAATTTAGAAAGCCCCGCCAGTTTTGGCGGGGCTTTTTGCGTTTTTGGAACGTTTACTCGGGCGTCGCGCTTTCAGCGGAACGCTTCTTTACGGTACGCATCATTACGAGGTACATCAGTGCAACGCCGCACAAGAACGCTGAGCTTACGGCGACTAAAAATGCTGCTTCCATGGTTTCTCTCCTTTGTTATTAGAACCGAAGCGAGGGTTAGTGGGGAAATCAGGTGGATTTTGGGCGTACACAAGGCGTACACAAGGCGTACACAACCTGTATGCACAGGGGTGCAAACGACGGCACCCGTTAAGCCCCTTGCAGAACCATGCCCCTTCCCCTATATCCCCTCTCAACAGCGGCGCATCGGCCTCCACCCCCGAAGCCCACCGAAATTCCAACGGGCCGTGCGCCCGTTTTTTTGTGTCCAAACGAAAGTCATCATGTCTGAACTGATCGCCCGCGCGGCTATGGATCGCCGTATAACAGAAATCATCACCCCGACCGTTGAGGATCTGGGGTTTGAGGTTGTGCGCGTGCGTCTGATGACGGGCAAGGAATCGATCCTGCAAATCATGGCGCAAAAGCCTGATGGCACAATTGAGGTCGACGACTGTGGAGAGATTAGCACGGCGGTATCTGCCCTTCTGGACGTCGAAGACCCGATTAAAGATGTTTTCACCCTCGAAGTATCGTCCCCCGGCATTGATCGCCCGCTAACGCGGTTGAAGGATTTCGTGCAATGGGACGGCAATGAGGCCAAGATCGAAACCGAAGAATTAATCGACGGACGCCGCCGTTTCAAAGGCATGTTGCGCGGTGTTGAAGGTGACGAAGTCCTGATCGAAATCGAAGATAAGGGTGAGCCGGTTACGATTGGTTTGAAATTTGAATGGCTGACGGATGCCAAGCTTGTGCTGACGGAAGACTTGATCCGCGGCGTTCTTAAGGGCCGCAAGGATGCGGGCCAGATCGATGAAACGCAATTTGACGAAGTTGAGACCGTATTGAGCGGCTCTGACGAGGAGAAAAAATAATGGCGATTACCTCTGCCAACCAGCTGGAACTTTTGCAAACCGCCGAGGCCGTGGCCCGCGAAAAGCAGATTGACCCTATTTTGGTCGTTGAAGCGATGGAAGAATCCCTCGCAAGGGCCGCAAAGTCGCGTTACGGATCCGAAATGGACATTCGTGTTCACATCGACCGCAAGACCGGCAAGGCGACGTTCACGCGGGTTCGCACGGTTGTGGCCGAGGCAGAGCTTGAGAACTATCAGTCTGAATTCACAGTTGAGCAGGCCAAAGAATACATGGAAGACCCTGAGGTCGGCCAAGAATTTATCGAAGAAGTCCCCCCCGTTGAGATGGGCCGCATCGCGGCACAATCCGCCAAGCAGGTGATCTTGCAAAAGGTCCGCGAAGCCGAGCGTGACAAGCAATATGAAGATTTCAAAGACCGCGCCGGTACGATCATCAACGCGCAGGTCAAGCGCGAAGAATATGGCAACGTCATCGTCGATGTTGGCACGGGCGAAGCGATCCTGCGTCGCAACGAAAAGATTGGTCGCGAAAGCTATCGCCCGAACGATCGTATCCGTTGCTACATCAAAGAAGTCCGTCGCGAACAGCGCGGCCCACAGATTTTCCTGAGCCGCACCGATCCGCAGTTCATGGCTGAATTGTTCAAAATGGAAGTGCCGGAAATTTACGAAGGCATCATTGAGATCAAGGCCGTTGCCCGTGATCCAGGGTCACGCGCGAAGATCGCAGTGATTTCATATGACAATTCCATCGACCCAGTCGGTGCTTGCGTTGGTATGCGCGGTTCGCGTGTGCAGGCTGTTGTGAACGAGCTTCAGGGTGAAAAGATCGACATCATCCCGTGGAACGAAGACATGCCAACATTCTTGGTGAACGCATTGCAGCCAGCCGAGGTTTCCAAAGTTGTGTTTGACGAAGACGCCGAGCGCATCGAAGTCGTTGTTCCAGAAGAGCAATTGTCGTTGGCGATTGGTCGTCGTGGCCAAAACGTGCGTCTTGCAAGCCAGCTGACAGGCTTGGACATCGACATCCTCACCGAGGAAGAAGAATCCAAACGTCGTCAGGCCGAATTCGAACTGCGCACCGGATTGTTCATCGAATCACTCGATCTTGATGAATTCTTTGCACAGCTGTTGGTCTCCGAGGGTTTCACAACACTTGAAGAAGTCGCCTACGTTGAAGTCGAAGAGCTGTTGGTTATCGACGGTGTTGATGCGGATACGGCCAGCGAATTGCAGGCCCGTGCGCGCGATGTGATTGAAGCCAAGAACAACAAGGCGATGGAAAATGCCCGCGCATTGGGTGTAGAAGACAGCCTTGTTGAATTTGAGGGCCTGACACCCCAAATGATTGAAGCACTGGCGAATGATGGTGTGAAGACGCTGGAAGATTTCGCGACCTGTGCCGATTGGGAATTGGCCGGCGGCTGGACTGTCACGAACGGTGAACGTACCAAAGACGACGGGTCGCTTGAACCATTTGAGGTGAGCCTTGAGGAAGCGCAAACGATGATTATGACCGCGCGTGTGATGCTCGGTTGGGTCGATCCTGATGATCTTGTAAAAGATACCGACGAAGAAGACGGTGATCTAAGCGAGGAACAGGAGGCCTGATCGCAGGCCTCCGGGTAGCCAGATGGGTCGCAGTGGGCGCACCAAAGACCAAGATGTCTCAGAGCGGCGGTGCATTGTCACCGGCGAGGTAACTCCGAAGGAGGGGTTGATCCGTTTTGTCATTGGTCCAGATAATCAGGTCGTGCCTGATATATTGGAAAAGTTGCCAGGTCGGGGCATGTGGGTTACTGCAACCCGCGCAGCACTTGATAAGGCGGGTCGCGGCCAGTTTTCCAAGTCCGCCAAGGCACCCGTGACGGTGCCGGACGGATTGACTGACGAAGTGGAACGCCAAATGGCGCGCCGTGTTGTTGATTTGATCGCAATGGCCCGCAAAGCGGGCTTGGCGGTCGCCGGGTTCGAAAAAGTCAAAGGCTGGCTGGGCGGGGGCGAAAATGTCCGCGCTTTGCTGCAGGCCTCTGATGGATCGGAACGCGGCAAGACGAAGCTATGGACGCCCGAAGGGGCGCGTTATTTTGGTTGCCTTACAGCCCAGGAATTGGGTTTGGCATTCGGACGGGGAACTGTGATACATGGGGCTCTCGCCTCTGGCAAACTCAGTAACCGTGTTGTAGAGGAAGCCGCGAAGCTTAAGAGCTTGCGCGAGATAGACGGCGGTGAAGGCACCGCCTCGGAAGGAATAAAAGCTACATGAGCGATTCAGACGGCAAAAAGCCACTTGGTGTTACTCCCCGTCCCGGAAGCGTGAAGCAAAGCTTCAGCCACGGGCGTACCAAGAACGTTGTAGTTGAAACGAAGCGCAAGCGCGTTGTCGTGCCCAAGCCGGGTACGCCAAAGCCAGCTGGCAGCGGTTCTGCACCTTTGGGCGGTGATCCGTCCAAGCGGCCCGCAGGTATTTCGGACGTCGAGATGGCGCGCCGGATGAAGGCGCTGCAACTTGCTAAAGCCCGCGAAGTCGAAGACGCCGCAAAGCGTGATGCGGATGACAAAGAACGCGCTGAACAGCGTGAACTTCGTCGTGCAGAGATTGACGCCAAAGAGCTCGAAGAGAAAGAGCGCGAAGAGGCCGTCAAAGCCAAAAAAGACGAAGAAGAGCAAAAGAAGCGTGATGCCGAAGTTGCGGCGCAAGCTGCGGCTGCCCCTGCGGTCGTTGACCCAGAGTTGGCCCCAGCCCAGCGACGTGCGCCCCCAAGCGGCGGCGCACCTGCTGCGGCACCGCGCAAGAAAGAAGACGACCGCGACACCCGCAAGAACAAGGGCCAAGACGATGCCCGCCGCGGTGGTAAGCTGACGTTGAACCAAGCGCTGCGTGGCGGTGAAGGTGGCCGTCATCGGTCCATGGCGCAGATGAAGCGTAAGCAAGATCGTGCTCGTCAAAAGGCTATGGGCCAAAACGTCGAGCGTGAAAAAGTTATGCGCGACGTTCAGGTTCCAGAAGCGATTGTTGTATCTGAATTGGCAAACCGGATGTCTGAAAAGGTGTCCGATGTTGTGAAATCGTTGATGAACAACGGTATCATGGCGACGCAGAATCAATCTATTGATGCCGACACGGCAGAATTGATCGTCGAAGAATTTGGCCACAGAGTCGTGCGTGTTTCTGATTCGGATGTCGAAGATGTGATCAAGATCATCGAAGACGACGCGAAAGATCTGAAGCCACGCCCACCGGTCATCACGATCATGGGTCACGTTGACCACGGTAAGACGTCGCTGCTTGATGCAATCCGCAACGCAAAAGTTGTGGCTGGCGAGGCGGGCGGCATTACGCAGCACATCGGTGCGTATCAAGTTACGACCGAAAGCGGCGCGAAGCTAACGTTCCTTGATACTCCGGGACACGCGGCGTTTACGTCGATGCGTGCCCGTGGTGCGCAAGTCACGGATATCGTGGTTCTGGTTGTTGCTGCTGACGACGCAGTGATGCCGCAGACAATCGAAGCGATCCACCACGCGAAAGCGGCGAACGTGCCGATGATCGTGGCGATCAACAAGATCGACCGTCCGGCAGCTGACGCAAACAAGGTTCGCACGGATCTGTTGCAGCATTCCGTGATCGTCGAAAAGATGTCTGGTGAAGTTCAAGACGTCGAAGTGTCGGCCCTGACTGGCCAAGGCCTTGATGAACTGCTTGAGGCGATTGCGTTGCAGTCCGAATTGCTGGAACTGAAAGCCAACCCAGATCGCGCCGCACAAGGTGCTGTGATTGAGGCGCAGTTGGACATTGGCCGCGGCCCTGTCGCGACCGTGTTGATTGAAACGGGTACGTTGCGCCGAGGTGATATCTTTGTTGTGGGTGAGCAGTGGGGCAAAGTCCGCGCGTTGATCGATGACAAAGGTGAACGTATCGAAGAGGCTGGCCCATCCGTCCCTGTTGAGGTTCTTGGCCTGAACGGAACGCCGGAAGCGGGTGACGTTTTGAACGTGACTTCCACCGAAGCGCAAGCGCGTGAGATCGCTGAATACCGCGCCAACGCTGCGAAAGAGAAACGCGCCGCCGCTGGTGCTGCTGTGACCCTGGACCAGTTGATGGCGAACGCAAAGGCAAGCGAAAGCGTTTCTGAGCTGCCGATCCTCGTCAAAGGCGACGTGCAAGGTTCGACCGAAGCGATTGTTCAGGCGATGGCCAAGATCGGCAACGACGAAGTGCGCGTGCGGGTCCTACATTCCGGCGTTGGTGCGATCACTGAAAGTGATATCGCCTTAGCCGAAGCTTCCGGTGCACCCGTGATCGGCTTTAACGTGCGTGCGAATGCATCTGCGCGTCAGTCGGCGAACCAAAAGGGCGTTGAGATTCGCTACTACTCGATCATTTACGATCTCGTGGACGATATCAAAGCGGCGGCGTCTGGTCTGTTGTCTGCCGAAGTTCGTGAGAACTTTATCGGTTACGCCAACATCAAAGAGGTCTTTAAGGTTTCTAATGTCGGCATGATTGCTGGTTGCTTGGTCACCGAAGGCGTCGCGCGACGTTCAGCTGGTGTGCGCCTACTGCGTGATGATGTTGTGATCCACGAAGGCACACTTAAGACGCTGAAACGTTTCAAGGATGAAGTGCCTGAAGTTCAGTCCGGTCAGGAATGTGGCATGGCGTTCGAGAAATACGAAGACATCCGTCCAAACGATGTCATCGAGATCTTTGAGCGCGAAGAAGTGGAACGCACGCTGTAAAGCAGCGGCCTGAAAACACGAAAGGGGACGCCACATCGGCGTCCCCTTTTTCATTTAATAGCATTCAAATTAGTTGAGACGCTCTACCGGCTGGCCTTGGTATTGGCGCTCTCCGACTGCGACAATCACCTTGCCGTTTTCAAGCGACCGAACAAACAGGCCCTGAACCTGAATATGGTTTCCAACTGTTATTGTACGAAGCATGACGATCCTCCCAAATCTTTGCTCACAAATTCCTAAAACAATGAAGGTTCAGGATACAATCTCTCTACTTACAGTTGATTAAAGCAGTGAGATGTTTGTATGTCACCCAAAATATAGCCATGAGAGTGAAAAAAGTGACTATATATTGCCTGTTTTTAACATATCTCGCGTTTAACTGCTAAATCCAGTCTCGTAAGATTGGGATCAGGGGCAGGTCAGCGGCAGGCATCGGATAGTCGCGCAGCTGGTTTGCCCGCACCCATTTAAGGGTCTGGCCCTCGCGCGGGGTCGGGGTTCCGTCCCATTTCCGGCAGGCGAACAGCGGCATAATTAGGTGGAAATCGTCATAGCTGTGGCTGGCGAACGTCAGAGGCGCAAGGCAGGACTGCCATGTATCAATGCCCAGCTCTTCTTGCAGTTCGCGGATCAACGCAGCCTCGGGTGTTTCGCCAATCTCTACTTTGCCACCGGGAAATTCCCAAAGACCGGCCATAGACTTCCCTTCGGGCCGCTGCGCGAGCAAAACACGACCATCGACATCGATGAGCGCGACCGCACTGACCAACACGGTTTTCATGAACGGTAGTCGGCGTTGATGGTGATGTATCCGTGGGTCAGATCACAGGTCCAGACAGTGCCCAAGCCACCCGCGATGCCAAGATCGACGGCAATGACAAGATCTTGTTGTTTCATGTACGCTGCACCCGCGGCTTCGGTGTAGTCGGGCGACACCCAACCGTTTTCAGCTACCAAGATATCACCAAACCGGATTGTTAGGCGGTCGCGGTCAGCTTGTGCACCGGACTTGCCAACCGCCATGACGATCCGGCCCCAGTTTGGGTCTTCGCCTGCGATGGCGGTCTTAACGAGGGGGGAATTGGCGATGGACAGGCCGACTTTGCGGGCGTCGGCGTCGCTGGCCGCACCAGACACGCGGACTTCGACGAATTTGGTGGCACCTTCGCCGTCGCGCACCACTTGGTGGGCGAGGTTGAGCATGACGCCATGCAGTGCCTGGGTGAAGCCGGCGCTATTGGTTACATCAACGCCGGATGCGCCGGTGGCAGCACACATCAGGCTGTCAGAGGTGGATGTGTCGCTGTCCACAGTGATGCAGTTGAACGTCTGGTCGGTGAGCGTTGCCAGCAGGGTTTGCAGATCGGGTTGTGAAATCTTGGCGTCAGTAAAGATGTAGACCAGCATCGTTGCCATATCGGGCGCGATCATCCCTGACCCCTTGGCGATGCCCGCGATGCGCACAGTTTTTCCGTCGATAACAACTTCCGCACATGCGCCTTTTGGGAATGTGTCAGTGGTCATAATCGCTTTGGCGGCGTCATTGATGCCGCTGGACGTAAGACCCGCCGCAAGGTCATTGACCTTCGCAATGATACGATCATGGGGCAGGCGTTCGCCGATGACACCGGTAGACGCTGTGAAGATACGGTCCGTTTGGATGCCTGTGGCCGCCGCAACGGCGTCACATATTGCTGTAACGGAGCGTTCGCCAGCAGCCCCTGTGAACGCATTGGAATTGCCGGAATTCACGAGGATCGCCGCGCGGCCATCCGCCGCACCACCCATTTTGGACTGACAGTCCAAAACAGGGGCCGAGCGTGTGGCCGAGCGCGTGAAAACCCCGGCAACTGCCGTGCCAGCGGCGAGTTCCACCAACATTACGTCTTTTCGGTCTTTGTATTTCACCCCCGCCGCACCGGATGCGAAACGCACACCTTCAATGACAAATAAGTCGGGAAAGCTGGCAGGTGCGAGCGGGGAAATAGCCATGATTAGTCCTCAAGCAGTTCAAGGTTCTGGATCAACGTGTAATCGAACTGGCCTTCTTCGGGCAGTGTGATGTCGGCGGCTTCGGTCAAGGTCGTGATGAGCGCGTCGAGACCCTGCTGTTGAATGCCCGTCGTTAGCTCAACACGCAAATCGTCCAGTGTCGGCAACGGTGTTTCGCGCGTTTCATTGAGCTTGACGATGTGCCAGCCAAATTGCGTTTGTACGGGCGGCGATACTTCGCCGGCGTCCAGTGTCAGCACGGCCTCTTCGAAGGCAGGAACCATCATGCCAAGACCGAACCAGCCAAGATCCCCACCGGATGGACCGGATGGGCCGGTTGATTTTTCGACGGCTGTTTCGGCGAAATCAGCACCATCGTCGATCATCGTTTTGATCTCGATCGCTTCGTCTTCGGTTTCTACCAAGATGTGGGAGGCGTTGAATTCAGCGTCAGGCACGACATCCGCAAAACGCGCATCATAGGCCGCTTGCAAATCTGCTTCATCAACTGGTGCGCTGGTGAACGTGTTGACCACTTCGCCCGCCCGCAAGGAGCGCACTTCGTTCGTGATGGCGATGCCGATCCGTTTTGGTTCAACCTCGAGCGTATCGCCAAGGAGTTGCTGGTTCACCAGTTGATCGATCAGTCCGTTGAAAACAACGTCATCGGCCAGTTGTTGATATTGTTCCGGCAGTTGTGAACGCAACATCACGAGCTGGCCCAACGTTATGTCTGACCCGTTGACCGACGCCACGACAGTCTCAGCCGTCATGTCGGTATGGGCGTCGCCGTAAGCGAAGCTGGCAGTGAAAGTAAAAAGTGCGGCAGAGGCCAGCAATTTGGTGCGAAATAGCATGTTAACAGTTCCTTGATGAGCCGCGGCGGGCCGCGGCGTTGACACCTATGTAGCGGCCCCTTACATCCCCTAGAGGTCCCGAGGGGGCCGGTCTTGGCGCCGTTTCTATTGGGCGCGTTCGACAGGCACAACCAACCTCCTCACACATTGATGTCAGAGACGCCGAAACAGGCGCGCGCGGAGAGAATATGCTCGGTCTTGGAACAATTGCTAAAAAGATTTTCGGTACGCCGAACGACCGTTTGGTGAAGGCCACGCTGCCGCTGATTGAACAAGTCAACGCGCTGGAGCCTGAATGCGAAGCCCTGAGCGACGAGGGTATCAAAGCGAAGACCGAGGAACTGGCCAAACGCGCGATGGGCGGTGAGAGCCTTGATGATTTGTTGCCAGAGGCATTTGCGAACTGTCGTGAGGCTGCAAGACGCGCCTTGGGTCTGCGGGCGTTTGATGTGCAATTGATGGGTGGCATATTCCTGCATCAGGGCAATATTTCCGAAATGAAAACGGGTGAGGGCAAGACCCTTGTCGCGACGTTCCCAGCATATCTGAACGCGCTGACGGGCAAGGGCGTGCATGTGGTGACGGTGAACGACTACCTCGCCAAACGTGACGCCGAATGGATGAGCCAAGTGTTTGGCGCCTTGGGCCTGACGACTGGTGTGATTTACCCCCAGCAGCCCGAAGCCGAGAAAAACGCCGCGTATCGTTGTGATGTGACCTATGCGACCAACAACGAGCTTGGGTTTGATTATCTGCGCGACAATATGAAATCTGAACTGGCACAGATGAACCAGCGCGGCCACAACTATGCGATCGTCGACGAAGTGGATTCTATTCTGGTTGATGAGGCGCGCACGCCGTTGATCATTTCCGGACCCGCCGAAGACCGTTCTGCGATGTATACGACCATCGACAAGCTGATCCCTGAAATTACGGACGAACATTTCACGCTCGACGAAAAGACCCGCAACGTTAACTACACGGACGAGGGTAACGAATTTCTTGAAGAGCGGTTAGTGTCGGCAGGTATTTTGCCTGCGGATCAATCCCTTTATGCGCCCGAAAGCACGTCAATCGTGCACCATGTCAATCAAGGTCTGCGTGCCCATAAGCTGTTCACCAAGGACAAAGATTACATCGTGCGCGACAACGAGGTTGTGCTGATTGACGAATTCACCGGACGGATGATGACAGGTCGACGTTTGTCCGAGGGTCTGCACCAAGCGATTGAGGCGAAAGAGGGTTGCAAGATCATGCCCGAGAACGTCACGCTGGCATCTGTTACGTTCCAGAACTATTTCCGCCTGTACGATAAACTGGGCGGCATGACGGGCACCGCGCTAACCGAAGCAGATGAATTCGCCGAGATTTACGGGCTGGGTGTTGTCGAGGTACCGACAAACCGCCCCATCGCGCGAGTAGATGAGCATGACCAAGTGTATCGCACGGCGACAGAGAAGTTTAATGGCGTCGTTAAGGCAATCAAAGAAGCCAACGAAAAAGGTCAGCCAACCCTTGTTGGTACGACATCGATTGAGAAGTCCGAATTTTTAAGCCAACTTTTGACGACTGAAGGCATCGTGCATAACGTTTTGAACGCACGCCAGCACGAGCAGGAAGCGCAGATTGTCGCTGATGCAGGTAAGCTGGGTGCTGTGACGATTGCGACCAACATGGCAGGTCGTGGTACGGACATTAAGCTGGGTGGCAACGTCGAATTCAAGATCATGGAAGCCATCGCGGCGTCGCCCGATGACGACAATGAAGTCGTGCGCGCAAAGATCGAAGCAGCACATACCGGCGATGAACAGGCCGTTAAAGACGCAGGCGGTTTGTACGTTTTAGCGACTGAACGCCACGAAAGCCGTCGCATCGACAATCAGCTTCGTGGGCGGTCAGGCCGTCAGGGCGATCCGGGAAAATCGTCATTCTTCTTGTCGCTCGAAGATGATCTGATGCGTATCTTCGGGTCCGAACGGTTGGACAAAGTTTTGTCATCACTTGGCATGAAAGACGGCGAAGCAATTGTACACCCTTGGGTCAACAAGTCGCTTGAGCGCGCCCAGGCGAAAGTCGAAGGCCGTAACTTCGACATTCGTAAACAGTTGCTGAAATTTGACGATGTGATGAACGACCAGCGTAAAGTGATCTTTAGCCAGCGTCGCGAAATCATGGAAGCCGAAGATTTGTCCGAAATCATCGCCGATATGCGCAGCCAAGTGATTGATGATTTGGTAGACGTCCATATTCCGGCCAAAAGCTACGCTGACCAATGGGATACCGAAGGGCTTTATGCGCAGGTCATCGCCCAGTTGGGAATCGACGTTCCTGTTATCGAATGGGCCAACGAAGAAGGCGTTGATGATAGTGATCTGCGTGAACGCCTCGAAGAAGCATCAGAAGCGTATATGGCTGAAAAGACGGCGGCCTTTGGCCCCGAAATCATGCGCAATATCGAAAAGCAGATCCTGCTACAGACGATTGACGCAAAATGGCGCGAGCATTTGCTGACGCTTGAACACCTTCGATCCGTCGTGGGCTTTCGTGGGTATGCGCAGCGTGATCCGCTCAATGAGTATAAAACTGAATCGTTTCAGCTGTTTGAAAGCCTACTCGATGGGTTGCGGTCTGAAGTGACGCAAAAGCTTGCGCAAATTCGACCTATGTCCAAGGAAGAACAAGAAGCGATGGTCGCACAAGCTATGGAACAGCAACGTCAGGCAAAGGCCGCAGCGGGTGCACCGGCGTTGCCAGCGCCAACAGCAGACGCAAAGCCGGGCTTCGACGAAGCGGATCCTGCGACATGGGGCAATCCCGGGCGCAATGACGTATGCCCTTGTGGATCTGGAAACAAATTCAAACATTGTCACGGCCGCTTAACCTAGGCGCTTAACCAAAGATTTAGGCGAAAAGCCGCGTTCTTGCCTTATTGCTGTCTGAAAGAATCCCCATGTCCGCCCTTTTAAGGCCATGGGGATAAACCAATCTGCCTCCTGACCCCTAGTGGGACCCGAGTTTGGGTAAGGAGTAAAACGATGGCGAAACTCAGAAAAATTGGCATGGCAGCTGGCACGTTCAGTGTCGCGTTGGGCATCGGTTTTGTAATGCAAAATGGTGACGTCCTAGCGAGCCGGTTCGGTGCCGATTCGGCGCCGGTCCAACCAGCACCGTTTACACAAGCAGCCGGAGAGGCATCGATGGTCGAGAACCAGTCGTTGCCGGAAAACCCTGTTTCAGCCGAAAATGAATTTTTGCCGATTCCAGTGGCGCAAGGCGGTGTCGTTTTTGCGTCTTCCCCTGAAATCGTGGAACCTGCGCCAGCTGTATCTGCGGCTGTCATCCTACCGGAAACTGCGAAAGTGCCTGTCGAGCAGGTGGCACCAATCCAACTCGCAGCACTTGATACAGAAGCCACCCCGGTTGTGGGGTCAAATATTGCTGGCGACTCAGCAAATGATTGCGTGCCGTCGATGGAAGCAACAGCTGGCGCTGCAGCCAGTATCAGATTGGTCATTGAGGCACCGTGCCATGTAAATTCACCTTTTACGATTCACCATCAAGGCATGATGTTTACTGCAATGACTGACGGCGTTGGTGAAGCCGAACTGATTGTGCCCGCCTTGGCTGAAGCCGTTGTTATAATTGCAGATTTTATCGGTGGCGACGGCGCTGTTGCGACGGCAATCGTTTCAGATTTTGCGAATTATGATCGTGCCGTGCTGCAATGGCAGGGCGACGTTTCAGTCATGTTGAGCGCTTATGAAAACGATGCAACGTTTGGTGATGACAACCATATCTACGTCGATAACCCTGGTGACATCGACCGCCTTGAAACTGCGACTGGTGGGTATTTGGTGCGTCTTGGTGACGGATCGGTTGGTGATGGCTTGATGGCAGAAATCTATACTTTCCCGAGTGGAATGACGGGCGCGGCTCCGAATGTTATATTGGCTGCCGAAGCTGAGATTACGTTAGGAAACTGTGGCCAAGAGCTTAACGCGCAGAGCATTCAAGTGTCCCCGAGCGGTGAAACAGCGGCATTGGATTTGACGATGATTATGCCTGAATGCGACACGGTTGGTGACTTTCTGATCTTGCAAAACATGTTTAGGGACCTGACAATCGCGTCAAGATGACGTGGATTAAGTTTAACACAACACAGACAGTTTTGAGATGTGCGGCGGTTTTCGCCGCACATTTCGTTTGTGCGGGGAGTCTGGCCGCGCAGGACGTGGTGTTTCGAAGTGTGGATGAAGGCGTTGCAGTTACCGGGCGCTTTGTCGCCTTTGATGGTGAGAACGCCACAGTTGCAACAGCCGCAGGATTGGTAACGTTCAGGGCCGTTGGGATGACGTGTGACAGCGCGAATTGTCCGGATTTGGTCGAGTATGTCCCGTCCTTGCGGATGACTGGCGCGGCACGGATGGGCGATCTTTTGTTGCCCGCTTTGATCGACGTCTACGCCCGCGACAATGGCTGGGACGTGCGTGAGGACACGCGAGGTTTTCAGCTTCACAGATCTGACGGGGCGTTGGTCTTTGAGATTGCCATCACAGTTGCGACGCCAGAAGGCGCGTTTTCGAATTTCGTGAACCATGAAGCCGACGTGTTGCTGTCCATGCGCGAACTGCGCGCGATAGAACTGCAGATCGCTGTTGAAGCAGGGCTTGGTCAGCTAAATCTTTCGCGGCAGATGCGGATACTTGCATTGGATGCGTTGGTGCCTGTGACGTCTGCATCGTCAGGCGTGCGATCAATTTCCCTAGGGGATCTAACAGCAGAACTTGCCGGAACGCGCAGTGAGTTTGAGGTTCATCTCAAAACTGACTTGGACGGTCAAACTCAGGGGTTTGAGGATCGGTTCATGCGGCCATTTGGATTGGCATTGGATCAGCCAGATGTATCACATGATAATGTTGACGCACTATTAGAGTCGGTCGCGGGGGCAGAGCATGGGCTGACGTTGGTGCCATTTGGTGCGACACGAAACACGCAACCGCTAGCGTTGACTGGCCCGTGCGGGCTTCGGTCAGACGCGCGGTTTCTGACGATGAAAACAGAAGACTACCCGCTCACGTTCCCGATGTTAATTTATCTACCGCAACGTCGACAGCACCAACAAATTGTGGATTTCCTTGATTGGTTACGATCCCCTTCGGCGCAATTGGTGATCCGACGGGCTGGATTTGTGGACCTAGCGGCGGTGCCGATCCCGTTGTCGGATCAGGGTGATCGATTGGCAAATGCGATTGCGAACGCAGGTTCAGAAATCCCGTTGGCAGAACTACAGCGCATGATACGTCTACTGTCGCCGCGCGTGCGCATGTCCAGCACGTTTCGATTTGATCCGGGGTCGACGCGGCTTGACGTGCAGTCGCGGTCCAACGTGATGCAGTTGGCGCAAGCGATCCGCGACGGTCGCTTTGGCGGGAGGGAATTGATGCTGGTTGGATTTAGCGACGGACGCGGCCCTGCAACAGCAAATCGCGATTTGTCATCCGCCCGCGCAGAAGCCGTGCGCCGAGATTTGACACGGGCACTTGGCGGGAGTTTTCCAGCAAACGTGGCGATTGATACCGCTGCGTTTGGGGAGGCATTGCCAATGGCTTGCGACGACACAATTTGGGGTCAGCAGACCAATCGTCGGGTTGAGCTGTGGGTGCGAGACGCGTCATAGATCAGACACACTAGATCAGACCCTGGGATTTGAAGCTGAGCTCACGTGACCGGCCGATAATAAGGTGGTCGTGCAGTGAGATGTTCAACGCCTTAGCCGCGTCATGGATTTGCATCGTCATTGCGATGTCTTCGTTGGATGGGGTCGGATCGCCTGATGGGTGGTTGTGCACGAGGATCAGCGATGAGGCGTTGAGTTCCAGTGCGCGTTTAACGACCTCGCGCGGGTAAACTGGGACGTGATCAACCGTGCCGTTGCCTTGCGCCTCATCTGCGATGAGGACATTTTTGCGATCGAGGAACAGAACGCGGAATTGTTCTGTGTCGCGGTGCGCCATAACCGTATGGCAGTAATCCAGCACGGCATCCCATGAACTGATGACGTGGCGCTGCATCACTTTCGCGCGGGCCATTCGGTGGGTCACGGTCTCCATGACTTTTAGTTCAAGTGCGACGGCGGGGCCTACCCCGTGGACCCGTTCCAGCCGCGCAATGGGGGCCGAGAGGACCCCGTTGAGATCGCCAAACGTTTCAATCAACAGCCGCGCAAGCGGTTTAACATCCTGTCGCGGGATCGCGCGAAACAGCGTGAGCTCGAGGATTTCATAATCTGGCATGGCAGCGGCCCCACCCGTGAGAAAGCGGTGGCGCAGCCGTTTGCGATGATCGGCAAGATATGACGGTTGTTTACCAGATTTACTGGACAGTAGCGCTGGGACACTGTCGACTTCATCACGGTCAAGTGTGATCGGGGTCGCAGTATCGAGCGATAGAAGCGGGGCTTCGGCAAAGGCGGAGGCATGTTTCATGCCCCCACCTTGCTCTGATTCCATTACCGCATGGTTAACGACGAGCGAGGCTTACCCCTTCATCGACTCCCAAAAAGACTTTACTGATTTGAAGAAGCTAGAGCTTTGCGGGTTGTTGTCGCTCGCCAAGTCTTCGAATTCGCGCAGTAGTTCTTTTTGCTTACCCGTTAGGTTTACGGGAGTTTCGACTGCCATTTCGATGAACATGTCACCTGGCCCACCGCCGCGCAGGGCTGGCATTCCTTTGGCGCGCAAACGCATTTGGCGACCTGATTGTGACCCAGCAGGGATTTTCACACGAGAACGGCCACCGTCGATTGTGGGAACCTCAATATCGCCACCAAGTGCTGCGGTCGCCATAGAGACTGGCACGCGACAGAATAGATTATTGACGTCGCGTTCAAACAGGTCGTGGTCGCGTACTTCGATGAAGATATAAAGATCGCCTGTCGGACCGCCGCGCATGCCAGCTTCGCCTTCGCCTGCAAGACGGATTCGTGTGCCGGTTTCGACACCTGCAGGGATGTTAACGGAAAGCGATTTTTCTTTTTCGACACGGCCTGCGCCATGACATTCATGACATGGATTTTTGATCGTCTGACCCATGCCATTACAAGTCGGACAGGTGCGTTCGACGGTAAAGAAACCTTGTTGCGCGCGCACTTTGCCCATGCCGGAACACGTGGGGCATGTCTGGGGTTCAGATCCGCCCTCCGCGCCCGTGCCTTTGCACGATCCGCATCCAACAGCCGTTGGGACGGTGACCGTTTTTTGCAGGCCAGCGAAGGCCTCTTCTAAGGTAACACGCAAGTTGTAGCGTAGGTCATTGCCACGCGACGCGCGTGATTGGCGGCCAGCGCCACGCGCACCGCCCATGTTGCCAAACAGGTCGTCGAAAATGTCGGAGAACGCAGACCCAAAGTCGCCTTGACCGCCCGCGCCGGGCCGTCCGCCGCCACCGCCCATTCCGCCTTCAAATGCAGCGTGACCATACCGATCATACGCCGCCTTTTTGTCAGCATTTTTCAGGACTTCGTAGGCTTCGCCAGCTTCTTTGAACTGACCTTCTGCGTCTGGTTTGTCTGTATTTCGGTCAGGGTGAAGTTCTTTCGCCTTTTGGCGATAGCCCTTTTTGATCTCATCGGCGCTTGCGCCCTTTGAGAGACCCAGAATCTCATAGTAATCGCGTTTTGACATGACCAGATTCCCCTTTTGGGAAGGACGGGACCGGCCCTATCGTGGGCCGGTCCCGAAATTTCACCAAAGCTTAGGCGCGCTTGTCGCTGTCGAGGTCTTCGAAGTCTGCATCGACGATATCTTCGTCGGCTGCGGCTACGTCGGGCTCAACTTCGCCAGCTTCTTGCTGTGCGGTCTTGTAGATCGCCTCGCCCAGCTTCATCGCCGATTCGGTCACGTTCTGGATGCCGGACTTGATCTTACCCGCGTCTTCGTTTTCCAGATCGTCCTTCAACGCTGCGATGGACAGTTCAATCGCCTCAATTGTGGTTGGATCGACTTTGTCCGCATGCTCTTCCATCGACTTTTCAGTCGAATGGATCAGGCTTTCCGCTTGGTTCCTGGCTTCGACAAGTTCCTTGCGATCTTTGTCGGCCTCGGCATTTTCTTCCGCGTCGCGTACCATTTGTTCGATGTCTTCATCGGACAAACCACCAGAAGCTTGGATCGTGATCGTCTGCTCCTTGCCGGTCCCTTTGTCGGATGCGCCAACCGACACGATGCCGTTGGCATCGATGTCGAAGGTTACTTCGATTTGGGGCATGCCGCGCGGTGCGGGTGGGATGCTTTCGAGGTTGAACTGGCCAAGCATTTTGTTGTCGGCAGCCATTTCCCGTTCACCTTGGAACACACGGATCGTCACTGCGTTCTGGTTGTCTTCGGCGGTCGAAAAGACCTGGCTCTTTTTCGTTGGGATCGTTGTGTTGCGGTCGATCAAGCGTGTGAAGACACCGCCAAGGGTTTCGATACCCAAGGACAATGGTGTGACGTCCAGCAGAACCACGTCTTTGACGTCGCCCTGAAGAACACCAGCCTGAATAGCCGCACCCATGGCGACAACTTCGTCAGGGTTCACACCTTTATGTGGTTCCTTGCCGAAGAACTTGGTCACTTCTTCGATGACTTTTGGCATGCGTGTCATACCGCCAACGAGGACGACTTCGTCGATGTCTTTGGTCGTAAGGCCCGCGTCTTTCAACGCAG
The DNA here is from genome assembly GCA_017886375.1 of Octadecabacter sp. GTDB lineage: Bacteria > Pseudomonadota > Alphaproteobacteria > Rhodobacterales > Rhodobacteraceae > Octadecabacter. The sequence continues at coordinate 14,440 of JAGGNB010000113.1, read as the reverse complement.
CCGCGCATGGTTTCATCGATGCTTTGATCAAATCGCCAACGAGGCTTTCCAGCTTTGCACGGGTCAGTTTCATGACCATGTGCAGTGGGGAGCCATCTTTGCCCATCGAGATGAACGGCTGGTTGATTTCTGTCTGGCTGGCAGAGGACAATTCGATCTTTGCTTTTTCTGCAGCTTCCTTGAGGCGCTGAAGCGCCATCTTGTCTTTCTTCAGATCAACGCCGTTGGACTTTTTGAATTCGTCGGCAAGGTAGTTAACGATGCGCATGTCGAAGTCTTCACCGCCGAGGAATGTATCGCCGTTGGTGGATTTCACTTCGAACAGACCGTCGTCGATTTCCAGAATCGTCACGTCGAACGTACCGCCACCAAGGTCATAAACCGCAATGGTTTGGGTCTCTTTTTTGTCGAGACCATAGGCAAGTGCCGCGGCCGTTGGCTCGTTGATAATACGAAGCACTTCGAGGCCGGCAATTTTACCGGCGTCTTTGGTGGCCTGACGCTGGGCGTCGTTGAAGTAAGCAGGAACCGTGATGACGGCCTGCGTGACTTCTTCGCCGAGATAGCTTTCAGCGGTTTCTTTCATCTTCTGCAGGATGACGGCAGAGATCTGGGCGGGGGAGTATTTCTCACCGCGGGCTTCGATCCATGCATCGCCATTGCCGCCGTCGATGACGTTGAACGGCAGGTTCTTTTTGTCTTTAGCAAGATGCGCGTCGTCATTGCGGCGACCGACAAGACGCTTCACACCAAAAATGGTGTTTTCTGGGTTTGTGACCGCTTGACGTTTCGCGGGTTGACCCACGAGGCGTTCGTCGTCTGTGAATGCGACAATAGATGGTGTCGTGCGCGCGCCTTCTGCGTTTTCGATAACGCGGGGCTGCGAGCCGTCCATGATAGCCACACAAGAGTTGGTGGTTCCGAGGTCGATGCCAATTACTTTAGCCATGTTCAAATCCCTTTCGAGGCGATGTGAGGCGGCGCGGACCCGTTCCGGCACCCGTGCCAATGGTTGTGTTGTTGAACGGGGAGCCCCCATTCGGATCGCAGTGTATATAGGTGTGGCAAATAGGGGCTGCAACCTATGTCACAGTGGGTAATGCGTAAAAATGGTGAACAGATGATTATAGGACGTCCAACAGTGGACTTACGTGGGGTTCAAGTCTGGCAAGGACTGCTTGATCGGCCTGCACAAGAAGCAATGGTCAGTGATATTCGGGGGATTGTTGCCGCAGCGCCACTGTTTTCGCCAATGACACCCTATGGCAAGCCGATGTCGGTGCAAATGACCAGCGCCGGGCGGTTTGGCTGGTTTTCTGACCGATCTGGCTATCGATATTCGGAAGTTCACCCGAATGGTGCGCCATGGCCCGCGATTCCGGCGTCAATTCTGGATGTTTGGGGACGGGTGTCCGCATCTGCGCGTGCGCCGGAGTGTTGTTTGGTGAACCTCTATCGCGAAGCGGCGAAGATGGGGATGCATCAGGACCGCGATGAGACTGAGTTTGGTGAACCTGTTGTGTCTGTGTCTTTGGGCGACGACGGTTTGTTTCGTATTGGCAACACGACGCGTGGCGGCAAGACCGAATCAATTTGGTTAAAGTCAGGTGATGTGGTGGTGATGGGCGGCGACGCGCGCCTGATCTACCACGGAATCGACAAAACGCGGGCGGGGTCATCAACTTTGTTGTCAGGTGGTGGGCGCATCAATCTGACATTACGGGTGGTGACGTAGGCGCCATTTCTAAATTTTTGCTGTCAGCCCAAAGGTGCCGCAATTCTTGAAAACGGCCTTCCACTCGAGGGGTTCAAGGTTACTAGCCAATGGCTAGCAACAGCAACGGCAAACCAACCATGCCAAGACAGATGATGGCAATTGAAATTCCTAGACCCTTGAACATATCACTTTTCCCAGTTGTAAACGTTATTGAAGAGAACCATCTGGTGCAGGCGTCACAATCAACAATGCGACAGCCTGACACAGTCCCCAGCGGCAGGGTCCGGAATTGGTTAGCTTGTGGGGCGAGCGACTGTTCGAGTTCAAGCCAGTCGGTTATCGATCCCTTCCTATCAGCGTCGCTGTTTCACCGTCTTCAGGCGAATGGCACGACAAGGATCGCGGCTCTGATAAGGCGCAAGAAAACAATGAGGGCGTTCTCGGGGAAGGTTTCGCTTTCTAAGCGATAAGAGCGGCCTGTCGTCTATCGTCGATATCCATGCAAAACTTATTACTTCGGCTTTCGCAGACGACGCGCGGCGCTAGTTTACTTGCATGGTGCAGCAACCGGTCCGCAGGTCATTTCCGTCAGGGGTTTGAATGAACATGGACATCGACATGCCGAAGTTTCGATCTGACATCCCGTCGCTGCAAGGCAGGGCATTGATGATGATGGTACGGGTCAAAGCCGGGCCTTCTTGAGCCTCAACGATGTAACCGTTGTCTGCCACGCCTTCGCGAAGGATTGTCAGGTCGCGTCGGGCTTCGCCCATGGCGTTGTATTCAGCGCCACGCGGATAGAAAGAGACATTCCAGAACGGTTCGGTACCGAAACATGACATGGGGCGTGGGATTTCGTTTTCAGGTGGCGGATTGGGCGCGAGGAACCGCATCGAAACCCAACCAGATCGTTCAACAGCGCCGACATAGCCCCAGCCATCCAGCGTGCGCAGGACTTCTACATTCAGGGTGTAGGGGCCAAGTTCACCAATTATCTCTGACGACGCGGCGGGCTCGTCGCGAATGTTCAGGACATCGTCACTGGCCACATCTGCGACCATGTAACGTTCTGGCAGTGATTGTGAATTCGCAAACGTCCCGGAAAGCATGAAGAAAAATGCTGTGACGAGACATTTCACCTTGCGGCATCCCAACTGACAGATGCGTTCTTGCGGGTATAAAATTCCAGCATAAGGCCAACCATAATCAGGATAATCGACACTTTTATCGGGTAGCTGATAGAGGTGAAATGCGGATTGTAGTTGATAAAAACGTACCCGCGCGCTTGGTCGATGCAGTGAAACAGCGGGTTCCAATCAAAGATAGGCAGCATGAAACCAGGCAACGAGTTCGCGACGAACATTTTGCCGGAGGCAATCATGTTGGCACGGGCATAGATAGACGATGCAATTGATACGAAGCCGGGAAACCATGGCTTGATGGATAAAAAGATCATGCCAACTGCCACGCCTGAAAACCAAGCCAGCAGCAAAGTTCCCATGGCGCCAATGGGATCAACAATCGTGATTGGACCAAAAGTTGCGTGATAAAGGTAGAGAACAACGCACATCGACAGCACTTGGGTATAGAGTGCTGCAATTGCAGCAGATGTGATTGATACAATCGTGTTCATCGGCGCATGTTTCATCATTGCGGACGCCGGACCTTCGGCGCCGAGCACTGCGCCCATCGCCTTGGTGTGCGTGATGAACAAGAAGATGCCCGACATGATATAAAGCAGGAAGTCGCCACGGATCGCTGAGCCTTTTAGGCCCAGAACAGAGAACATGAAATAGAACGCGGCCACAAAAACGATCGTTTGAATCATGTTCATAATCAGTCCGACGACCGCATTCCTGTGGTCTTTGCGGATTTCACGTACAATGGAATGATAGATCAATTCTAACATGCTGAACGCTGAACGCGAACGGGTCTTGGGGCGCTGTACTTCGAACATTATTGGCCTGCCAGTCTTGGTCTTATGCGGTTGAATGCCTAATTTGGCATGAAATTCTTGATGATCCTTTAGCATCGCACCATAAGGGGTCAAATTTAACGGATCAATGAAAACACCCGTGAACAAGTATTATGCAGGAGCAGTGTGATGGATTTCGACAAGTTGACAGAAGTGATGCGGAAACTTTCGCTGGAAGCAGGCGATATCATCATGGACATCTATAATTCCGATGATTTTGACGTGCGTTCAAAAAGTGACGACAGCCCGGTTACGGCCGCCGACGAAGCGGCGGACGCGCATATTTCTGCTGGATTGCGGGCCGCGTTTCCTGACGTAGCGCTTGTGACTGAAGAACAGGCCGAAAGTCACAGCGTGACGGCCAACACATTCCTGATCGTCGATCCGCTGGATGGCACCAAAGAATTCATTCACCGTCGTGGCGATTTTACTGTGAACATCGCCTATGTTCATGATGGTGTGCCGCTTCGTGGTGTTGTTTACGCACCTGCCAAGGGGCGGTTGTTTTATACCAACGCGACGGGCGTTTCTGTTGAAGAAGTTGGTGAGCTGGACAAGAATACGGTGGGCACAACGGTCCCGATCTCTGTTTCCGCGCCAGACAATACGGGCTTGATGGTCGTCGCATCCAAATCGCACCGCGATCAGGCGACGGATGATTACATCAATAAATACGCCGTAAATGACATGAAAAGTGCAGGATCTTCATTGAAATTCTGTCTGGTCGCAACGGGCGAGGCGGATCTGTACCCACGTGTTGGCCGGACGATGGAATGGGACACAGCCGCTGGTCACGCGGTCTTGTCAGGTGCGGGCGGTCATGTTGTGCGGTTCGATGACCACACGCCGCTGACATATGGCAAAGAAGATTTCGCCAACCCGTTCTTTATCGCCTATGCGCCCGGTATTGATCTGAAGCTTCCGTAATGAAGGTCCTTGTTGTCATTCCCGCCCGCTATGCTTCGACACGTTATCCGGGAAAGCCGTTGGTTGAACTGCGCGGCGCGACGGGTGAATCTCGAAGCCTGATCCAGCGATCATGGGACGCAGCGCAGGGTGTTACGGGCGTGGACCGTGTCGTTGTCGCAACAGACGATGACCGGATTAAATCTGTGGCAGAAGCGTTTGGTGCTGAGGTCGTTATGACATCGACAGACTGTAAAAACGGCACCGAGCGTTGCGCTGAAGCTTTGGACAAATTGGGCGGCGGGTACGATATCGTTGTGAACCTGCAAGGCGATGCACCGCTTACGCCCGCTTGGTTTATCGAAGACCTTGTAGCTGGTCTGTCTGCGCATCCAGTAGCCGAAGTCGCAACCCCCGTGCTGCGCTGCGATGGTCGCGCGTTGAACGGTCTGCTGAATGATCGCCGTCAGGGACGTGTTGGCGGCACCACGGCGGTGTTCGGGGCCGACCACAATGCGCTGTTCTTCTCGAAAGAAGTGATTCCTTACACGGGCCAAGAGTTTGATGATGCAGACGAAACCCCAGTGTTCCATCATGTTGGGGTTTATGCCTACCGCCCGTCCGCATTGGCCGCTTATCCGCGCTGGGCTTCGGGGCCGCTGGAACATCTAGAGGGTCTTGAGCAGCTGCGGTTTCTGGAACGCGGCGCGCATATGCTGTGTGTTGAGGTTGAAGCCCGAGGTCGCCAGTTTTGGGAGCTGAATAACCCACAAGACGTACCTAAAATTGAAGCTATGCTTGCAGAAATGGGCCATTTCTGACTAAAAAGAGCTGATTTTCCCCGCTTTGCGCTAAGCTTGGTCACTTTGTTGCCAACATTATCGGTGATATGGACTTAGAGAGCAAAAAACCCTTTTCAGCTTCATAATGAGAAAAATATGCAAAAACGTGTTACAAAAGCTATCTTTCCAGTTGCCGGTTTGGGAACGCGGTTCCTACCCGCAACGAAGTCTATCCCCAAAGAGATCATGACGCTCGTGGATCGCCCTTTGATCCAATACGCCATTGATGAAGCCCGTGCCGCCGGCATCAAAGAATTTATTTTTGTAACCTCGCGCGGCAAATCCGCGCTTGAAGATTATTTTGATATTGCTCCGGAATTGGAACGCGCGCTGCGAAAAAAGGGCAAACTCGATATGTTGGAGGAGCTTAAATCCACCAACATGGAAAGTGGCGCGATCGCCTATATCCGGCAACACAAGGCGCTGGGTCTTGGCCACGCAGTTTGGTGTGCCCGCCGCCTGGTTGCCAATGAACCGTTCGCGGTGATCCTGCCTGATGACGTGATTGCGGCTGAAACGCCCTGTCTTCAACAGATGGTCGAAGCCCATGAGGAAACTGGTGGCTGTATGGTCGCCGCGATGGAAGTGCCAAAAGACAAAGCGTCATCTTATGGCGTGATCGATATCAAAGAGGATTTTGGGTCTATGGTGTCCGTCAAAGGTCTGGTTGAAAAACCCGCTGCCGAAGAAGCGCCGTCCAACCTGGCGGTCATCGGGCGATATATTCTGACGCCACGGATAATGCAGAATCTTAACAAAATCAAAACTGGGTCAGGCGGCGAAGTTCAGCTAACCGATGCGATTGATGCTGAACTGAAAAGCGGACATGACGTGTTTGGATATCGGTTCCGTGGACAGCGGTTTGACTGCGGATCCAAGGCTGGTTTCCTGCAAGCGACAGTGGCCTTCGGACTTGCCCGCGACGATTTGCGCGGCGAATTCGACGGCTACTTGCGCGAATTGATGTCGATGCATCAGGCCGCACAGTAGTCATTGGTTTGATGTTTCCCTTTACTGTCACAGGGGATCAAATTGCTGATCAACACAAAGCGTCGGCCTTTTCCAAGGCCCTCTTTGCTTACCGTATGCGGTGGAAACGCCGGCGTTTGCTTGTTCGGTCTTTACGTCGGCGTGCTGAGATAACGCGCCTTTCAGGTGGGGATATCCCGCAGTCGGGCGTCTTGGTCTTTTCGACCATGCGTAATGAAATGGCGCGGGTTGAGCACTGGCTTTCACATTACCGCGCGCTTGGCGTTACGCATTTTCTGATCGTCGACAACGGCAGTGATGATGGGACTGCTGCGGTTCTGGCCAAGCAGACTGATGTGTCATTATGGACCACGCCGCATAGTTACAAAGGCTCTCGATTCGGGGTGGATTGGCTGACTTGTTTGCAGATCAAACACGGTGCAGGGCGGTGGTGCTTGACCGTCGATGCCGACGAGCTGTTGGTCTACCCAGACAGTGACACACATGATCTGCGTGCATTGACCCAATATCTAGACGCCAAGGGGTGCGAGGCATTCGGAGCGTTGATGCTGGATATGTACCCCAAGGGCCCAATCGGGCAGTCGCGTTATGTGGCCGGGGATGATCCGATCCGGACCCTTCCGTGGTTTGACGCCAACAATTACCGCGCGAAGATACATCCGGTGTTTGGCAATTTATGGATACAAGGCGGCGTGCGGGACCGGATGTTTTTTGGCAGCCAGCCTGAACGATCCCCGACACTGAACAAGACACCGCTGGTGAAATGGCGTCGTGGCTTTGCTTATGTTACGTCTACCCACCAAATTCTTCCACGACGGCTGAACGAAGTGTTTGACTTGGGTGGGGCCGCGCGCGTGTCCGGCGTGCTGCTGCACACGAAATTCTTGCCCAACATTGCAGAGAAATCTGCCGAGGAACTGACCCGTGCGCAACATTTTGAAAACAGCGATCTGTACCAGCCCTACTACAAGGCGCTGATCGACGATCCGGATCTTTGGATCGATTCGTCTGTCGAATACAGTGGCACTGCGCAGCTTGAATCTCTTGGGCTGATGACACGTGGAACGTGGGGTTAGAGCATCACCTTTTCGAAAGGTTGCCAAATTCTGCCTGTTGTTTATTGAATGGCAACAACGGGCGCCAATTACTCGTATTATCAATGGTGTGTTAACTATAAAGCTCTAGCGAGGTTTGCAGACTTCGGCGGCACGATTGGAAGGATGAACTTGAGCGCTTGGACATCATATCGGCTTCGCCTTAAGCGAAAGCGGGGGCACCTGCGTGCCTGGCGCAAGTCGCGTGAGTTGTCGTCGGTCAAAGATCGTACAAGCCAAATTAAGCCTAACGATATCCTTGTGTTCTGCACGTTTCGCAACGAAGACATTCGCTTGCCATATTTCTTTAAATATTACCGTGACTTAGGTGTCGACCATTTCATTATGGTGGACAACGATAGCGATGATGGTGGTGGCGACTATGCAGTGAATCAACCGGATGTTTCGGTCTGGAAGGCCAAGGGTAGCTATCGCCGTTCGCGGTTTGGCGTCGACTGGCTGAACCACCTTCAGCGTAAATATGCGGATGGTCATTGGACGCTTGTCGTCGATCCGGATGAGTTTTTTGTCTACCCGTTCTGCGACACCCGGCCTGTGCGTGCGTTGACCGATTGGCTGGATGCGTCTGACATTCGCAGTTTTGGTGCAATGCTGTTGGATATGTACCCCAAAGGTCGGCTTGATGCTGTACCTTATCAACGTGGCCAAGACCCGATGGAGATCGCGTCGTGGTTTGATAGCGGCAATTACACGGTTTCAAAGAACCATTTATTCTACAATCTGTGGATTCAAGGCGGCCCGCGGGCCCGCGTGTTCTTTAAGGATGAGCCATGGCGTGCGCCCGCGTTGAACAAAACGCCACTGGTGAAGTGGAACAGGAATTACGCCTACGTGAGTTCCACCCATATGGTTCTGCCGCGCGGCTTGAATCTTGTGTATGATGAATGGGGTGGCGAAAAAGCATCAGGCGTGCTGCTGCATGCCAAGTTCCTCGATACGTTTGGCGTCAAAGCAGCCGAAGAATTGGCGCGTGGTGAGCACTACGCGGGCAGTCAGGAATATAAGGCCTACGCGGACGGAATTTCGAAACATCCTGACTTGTGGTGCAAATGGTCTGAGAAATACATCAACTGGCGCCAGCTTGAAATTCTTGGCCTCATGTCGAAAGGCAACTGGGCATGAGCGTCGGTGTCGTCATGTTGGTGCACAATGCATTTGATCGTGCCGAACAGGCGATACGTCATTGGGCGGCTGCGGGTTGCCCCGTGGTGATCCATGTCGACAAGAACGTTAAATTTGCCAGCTACGATGCATTCGTAAAAAGCGTGGCAGACTTGCCGGATGTGATGTTTTCCAAGCGCCATCGCTGTGAATGGGGCACGTGGGGCATCGTCGCTGCGTCGCAATCCGCATCAAGTATGATGTTGAATAAATTTGCCGACGTGCGTCATGTCTATCTGGCGTCTGGGTCTTGTTTACCGCTGCGCCCGATCAAAGATTTGCAATCCTATCTGGAAAAACGCCCGCGTACCGATTTCATCGAAAGCGCGACGACCGCAGACGTTCCGTGGACCCAAGGCGGCCTTGATTTTGAACGCTTCACGCTGCGGTTTCCCTTTTCATGGCGTAAGCATCGTATGCTATTTGACAGTTACGTTGATTTTCAACGGCGATTCAAAATGTACCGCCGCGTGCCTGAAGGGATTGTGCCGCACATGGGATCGCAGTGGTGGTGTCTGACGCGCCAGACATTGTCGGCGATTCTGGAAGACCCCGATCGCGCCGTTTATGACAGATATTTCAAGCGGGTCTGGATTCCGGATGAAAGCTATTTTCAGACGCTTGTGCGGCTCTATTCGCAAAGTGTCGAAAGCCGGTCCCTCACGCTGTCCAAGTTCGACTATCAGGGCAAACCGCACATCTTTTATGACGATCATCTGCAACTTCTTCGGCGATCAGATTGCTTTGTTGCGCGCAAAATATGGCCACATGCGAACAGGCTTTATGATAACTTCCTGAACGAAGAAAATCCGTTGAAGGGGGCTGAACCGAACCCCGGCAAGATTGACCGTATCTTTTCAAAGGCGGTTGAGCGGCGCACACGTGGGCGCGCGGGCCTGTTCATGCAAAGTCGCCTGCCCCGACCAGGGCATGAGAACGGATTTACCTCTGCGCCATATTCAGTGTTCGAAGGCTTTGCCGAACTGTTTGAAGATTTTGAACCATGGCTCGGGCGGATGACAGGTACACGGGTGCATGGGCATTTATATGCCAAAGACCGTGTCGAATTTGAGGGCCGGCAAGAGACGTTCAGCGGCGCATTGTGCGACAATGCGAAATTACGAGACCACCATGCGCAGTCCTTTCTTGTGAACCTGATTTGGAACACGCGTGGTGAGCGTCAGTGCTTTCAATATGGCCCGATGGACAGTCAGCTTGTCAGCTGGGATTTAGCCAAAGACCCCAACGCACAGATTTCTGTGATCTCTGGTGCCTGGGCCATTCCGCTGTTCCAGTCGAACCGGAACTTCTCAGATATCCGCGCGGATGCTGCCGACTTGCAGCGCATTGAGAGTGAGCATTTAAACGCGCTCCGCTCCACTTGGGTCAAGGCGCGTATTCGGATTTGGACGTTGGCTGATTTCATTGAAACGCCGATGGAGGCGCTGCAAACGGTCCTTGATGAAATGGGTGCCAAGAATCTGCGCCGTGTCACCGAGGCCCCAAAAATGGCGGACCTGACAGGCTTTGGTCAGTTCTTACAAAACCTTAAAAACCAGGGGATGCATCCGTATCTGATGGGTGACTTCCCCTCCGACGCTGGCCCAACGGTGCAACGCCCGTCGCGCCGCAAACCCTATTTGGTACGCTAGAACATGGGTAATTTTGACTATTTTGTCGTGTTCGCGGAAATGCGCACTGGGTCCAACTTTTTGGAAACCAACATCAACGCGTTTGATGGTCTGACTTGCCTTGGTGAGGCGTATAATCCGCATTTTGTCGGCTATCCAAACCGAACAGAGATTCTGGATGTGACGCTGGAAGATCGCAACGCTGACCCGCACATTCTGCTGGAAAAAGTCAAAGTTGCGGATGGATTGACTGGTTTTCGCTATTTCAACGACCACGATCCACGGGTGTTTGACGCTGTGATGGCCGATCAACGTTGCGCCAAGATTATTTTGACCCGCAATCCGGTTGAAAGCTACGTCAGTTGGAAAATCGCAAAGGCCACCGGCCAGTGGAAACTGACTGATGTAAAACGATTGCGCGAAGACACCGTGACGTTCAAAGCGACTGAATTCAGGCAACACATCGACAAGCTACAGGCGTTTCAGGTGCGTCTTCTCAACACGTTGCAGAAGGCCGGACAGACAGCGTTTTATATAGATTATGAAGACCTGCAAGACGTTGATGTTATGAACGGACTTGCTGGCTTTCTTGGTGTCTATGAACGTCTTGAAACGCTCGACACGTCGTTGAAGAAACAAAACCCCAGCGCACTGTCCGACAAAGTCGAGAACTTTGATGAGATGGAAACAGCGCTCGCGCAGCTGGATCGGTTTAACCTGAACCGCACACCGAACTTTGAACCACGTCGCGGGCCAGCGGTGCCAGGCTACATTGCAGCGTCCAAATCCCCGCTTTTGTACTTGCCGATCAAATCTGGCCCCGTCGCAGTTGTAAAAGCGTGGTTGGCGGGCCTTGATGATGCGCAGCAGGACGATCTTCTGGGAAAGTTCACCCAGAAATCCCTGCGTCAATGGAAACGACAACTGCCCGGTCATCGCAGCTTTACCGTTCTGCGCCATCCAGTTGCCCGCGCCCATGCAGCGTTCTACGATAAGATACTATCATCAGATGAGGGCAGTCTTACCGAAATTAGAAATATTCTGCGCAACCAATTTAAATTGCCGATCCCTGCAAAATATCCCGATCCGGTCTACACGCCGCTAGAACACCGAGCGGCATTTCTTGCATTCTTGAAGTTTGTGAAATCGAATATTGCATCGCAGACTGCGATCCGTGTGGATGCACATTGGGCAACACAGTCACAGGCGTTGCAGGGGTTTGCGGAATTCGCATCGCCCGATTTAATTCTGCGCGAAGAGCGACTGGAAGAAGACCTTGGGATCGTGGCGGCGCAGGTTGGCAAATCAACAATGCCAAAGATCGCGGATGTGACTGATCCCCATGCAGCGTTGTTGGCCGAAATTTATGACGATGAAATTGAGGCGGCGGTCCACGACGTTTATCAGCGCGACTACATTATGTTCGGATTTGGGCCATACGTTTAAACTGTTGGGTTTATGCAGCCTGTGCAGAACTCGCTTCGGTCAGGATCGTGTAAATTGTGGTTGGGTCTTCGTTCGCCCGAAGCTTGGCACAGATGCCTTCGTCGCGCAGCGTACGCGACACGAGTGCCAGTGCTTTGAGATGGATGACACCAGCGTCTTCAGGAGCAAAAAGAGCAAACACGAGATCAACTGGCTGGCGATCCACAGAATCAAAATCCAGTGGCTTTTTCACCCGCAAGAACAGCCCGCAGACCTGCTCCAATCCCGGAAGACGTGCATGCGGAAGCGCGACGCCATGGCCCACGCCTGTGGGGCCAAGGCTTTCGCGGTCCAGAAGGGCATCAATCACAACGGACTGCTTCATTCTAAAACAAGATTCTGCCATATCGGCAATGTCATGGAACATACGCTTCTTGCTGCTTGCTGCAGCAATCACCTTAATTCCGGCCGCCGGAAGAATGTCTTGTATTGTCATGCTTTAAATCACGTCGGACGTTGCCCGAACTAGCCTGTGTTACGCGGGTCTATCCAACCGATGTTGCCGTCTTCGCGGCGATAAACAACGTTGATTCCGCTATGTCCTTCGTTTCGGAAAACCAACACCGGTGCATCGGCGATCTCCATTTGCATGACTGCTTCTCCGACGGAGATTGATGGGATTTTGGTCTCCATCTCAGCCACGATCATTGAGTTTACGCCGTTCGGTTCCTGATCATCCGACTCATCGTTCGAAGCGAGGATATACGAGCCTGCATCAGAAAGTTCAACGGGTTGTGATCGGTCCCTATGATGATCCTTTAGACGGCGCTTATACCGCCGCAGCTGTTTTTCCATTTTTTCGGATGCACCATCAAAAGCTGCATAGATTTCAGTGGCTTTGCCTTTGGCCTGTGCGGTCAAACCTGTTGAAAGATGGACTTCAGCTTCGCAAACATATTCATGCCCGCTCTTGGAAAAAACAATAATTGCGTCGGTTGGACGTCCGGCATATTTGCTAAAAACCTCACTCATTTCAGACTGCACATGGGTTTGCAGGGCTTCACCAATGTCGATTTGCTTTCCTGTGATCTGATAGTGCATCTCGTCTCCTTTTTAGTCGTTAAAGGCAATTCGGGCATCAAAACGATTAAGACAACGTTAAGTTAAGCTGGAATTGTCAGGGGTGATGCCAGGGAATGGGCTGTGTGCGACTGGCGCCTGTGAGGCGTGGACCAGTTTGCATTGGAAACCTGTTCTGTCATCATTAGTATTTGGCGACAAAAGGGGGGTGCCTGTCAATGACATCTGTAAAAAGATCACGGAACGCGGAAGGAATTCCCAAGGTAAACGCGGCGCACATTCTCGTCGCGCACGACCTCGTCCGTGGTGCCGGACATCAGGATTTTGCCGTCATGCAGAATGTAGGCCCGATCCACAATCTGTAGCGTTTCCTGGACGTTATGGTCGGTTATCAACACGCCGATCCCACGGTTCTTGAGGTCTGCCGTAAGGTGGCGAATTTCTCCCACAGCAATCGGATCAACGCCAGCAAATGGTTCATCCAGCAGCACATATTTTGGATCAGCGGCCAGACAGCGTGCGATTTCTGCACGCCTGCGTTCACCACCTGACAGGGCCATCGCCGGGGCGCGGCGCAAATGTTCGATCGAAAACTCCGACAGCAACTCTTCGAGTCGTTCACGTCGACGGGTGCGGTCAGGTTCGGCAATTTCAAGGATCGCGAGGATATTGTCTTCGACGCTTAGCCCGCGAAAAATAGACATTTCTTGCGGTAAATACCCGATACCGAGTTTCGCACGGCGATACATCGGCAAGGCTGTAATGTCGCGGCCGTCGACAATGACATTGCCGGCTTCGGGCGTCACAAGACCTGCGATGGCATAGAAACAAGTGGTTTTGCCGGATCCGTTTGGCCCAAGAAGCGCAACAACTTCGCCACGACCCAGTTCAAGGCTGACGTCACGAATGACCATCCGTTTGCGGTAGCTTTTCCGCAAGTTGACGACCTTCAGGCCGACGTCACCATCTGTGACCGTCAATCCATGTCCGGAATCTGGCATCAGTTGTTGCCTTGGTTGAATATCGTGCGCACGCGGCCTTCCATTTGGGCGCTGCCATCAGACAAGTTCACGCGCATGGTATCTGACGAAATTGCACTGGCCCCTTGGGTCAATAACACATCGCCTGCCAATTCAAGCGTTCCTGTATCAAGATTATAGTCAGCTGTTGACGCCTCGGCGGCTTCGGTTGCAGTCGCGAACGTCACGCCGCCGCTTGCAGATAGGCGGCTGATATCGCCGGATGCATCGTCATAGATGACTTGCACGCGCGCGGCGTTCAATCGCAGTTCGCCTTGGCCGAATACGACGTTGCCGATGAAGATCGCCGTGCCAGACACCTGATCAATGCTGAGGCTGTCAGCTGTTATTTCTACCGGCGCAGTCGGGTCCGCGTTAATCGCCCCAAGGTTGATGTCGGTTTGGGCGAACACTGGGGCGGCGCAGATCATGGACGCGCAGAACAAAGCAGTTTTGAAAATTTTCACGTCAAAGAATCCTATTGCTGCGGGGTGTATACCAGCCGAACACCGTTTTGGAAAAGCATCACTTGGCCGTCCATTCCTTCGGGCGTTTCAATGATCATTTGGCCCGCCGTCA
>JAGGNB010000040.1 GCA_017886375.1 Octadecabacter sp. | reverse complement strand
TCGTGCCGATGTTTACGTGCGGTTTATTACGTTCAAACTTTGCCTTAGCCATGATGGCCTCCTTTTAAGATATGCGCTGCGGGAGCTAAAACTGCCGCAAGAATAGGTGGGCCGCGGCGGCCGAAGCCGCCACGGAATTTATGCAAATTTTTCCTGAATCTCTTGCGAGATGTTGCTTGGAACTGGATCATAGTGATCGAACTGCATCGAGAAGTTCGCCCGGCCCGAAGACATGGAACGCAGCGTGTTGATGTAGCCGAACATGTTCGCCAGCGGCACCATTGCTTCGATCGAAATCGCGACGCCGCGTGTGTCCTGACCCTGAACCTGACCCCGACGTGATGTCAGGTCACCGATGATACCACCGGTGTATTCTTCAGGCGTGATCACTTCGACCTTCATGATCGGCTCGAGCAGTTTTGCACCAGCTTTGCGCATGCCTTCGCGCATACACATACGTGCTGCAATTTCGAACGCCATGATGGACGAGTCAACATCGTGGAACTTACCGTCAAGCAAGATCACTTTGAAGTCGATCACAGGGAAGCCAGCCAAAGGACCGTTGTCCATAACGGACAGGATGCCTTTTTCGACGCCCGGGATGTATTCCTTAGGGACGGAACCACCAACAACCTTGGATTCGAACGAATAACCTTCGCCCGGCTCTGTTGGAATGATCGCCATCTTCACTTCACCAAACTGACCGGACCCGCCGGACTGTTTCTTGTGGGTGTAGGTGTGTTCAACTTCGTGGCCAATCGTCTCACGGTAGGCGACTTGCGGCGCACCGATATTGGCTTCGACTTTGAATTCACGACGCATACGGTCCACGAGAATGTCGAGGTGAAGTTCGCCCATACCCTTCATGATGGTCTGACCGGATTCGATATCCGTTTCGACGCGGAAGGATGGATCCTCGGCAGAGAGACGCTGGAGCGCGATGCCCATTTTCTCTTGGTCGCCTTTTGTCTTCGGCTCAATAGCGATCTCGATCACAGGATCAGGGAACGTCATTGTTTCGAGGACAACTGGATCTTGCGGGGAACACAGCGTGTCACCTGTTGTCGTGTTCTTCAGACCACCGAGCGCGATGATGTCACCAGCCCATGCTTCGCTGATTTCTTCACGGTCGTTGGAGTGCATCATCATCATACGACCAACACGCTCTTTACCGCCTTTGGTGGTGTTGAGCAGGTTGTCACCCTTTTCGAGCTTACCGGAATAAATCCGTGTAAACGTCAGGGTACCCACGAAGGGGTCGTTCATGATTTTGAAAGCAAGGCCAGAAAACGCCATGTCATCGTCCGCACGGCGCGGGATGTTACGTGTTTCTGTCTCATCACCAGGCTTAAAGCCCATGTAGTCAACCACGTCGAGCGGGCTCGGCAGGTAGTCGACAACAGCGTTAAGCAGCGGCTGAACGCCTTTGTTTTTGAAGGCAGAGCCACCAAGAACGGGGACGAACGACAGCGACAAGCAAGACTTGCGGATCAATGCGCGCAGAGTTTTAACGTCGGGCTCGGTGCCTTCAAGATAGGCCTCCATCGCGTCGTCGTCTTGCTCAACCGCAGCTTCGATCAGCAACTCACGGCCAACGGCCGCCTGCGCTTGCAAGCTTTCACGAATAGGCGCTTTGATCCAAGATGCACCAAGGTCTTCACCCTGCCACAACCATTCTTCCATGGTCACCAGATCAACGAGGCCTTCGAGTTCAGTTTCGGCACCGATTGGGAAGGAAACAGGAATAGCGCGCGCGCCAGTCCGGTCTGCAACCATATCAACACACTTCTGAAAATCAGCGCCGATTTTGTCCATCTTGTTGACGAACACCATACGCGGAACTTTGTAGCGGTCAGCCTGACGCCACACAGTTTCGGTTTGTGGTTCAACGCCAGCGTTGGCGTCAAGAACAACAATCGCACCGTCAAGAACAGCCAAAGAACGTTCAACTTCAATTGTGAAGTCAACGTGACCTGGTGTGTCGATGATGTTCATGCGGTGCTTCAGACCATCAGGTTCATCACCGTTTTCGGTGCGTTCCCAGAAAGTCGTGGTCGCAGCGGAAGTAATCGTAATACCCCGTTCCTGCTCTTGCTCCATCCAGTCCATCGTCGCAGCGCCGTCATGCACTTCGCCGATGTTGTGGGACTTGCCTGTGTAAAACAGGATGCGTTCGGAACAAGTGGTTTTACCTGCGTCGATGTGCGCAATAATACCAAAGTTGCGGTAGCGGTCGAGAGGGTAGTCGCGTGCCATATCGAGTGCTTCCTATTACCAGCGGTAGTGGCTGAACGCTTTGTTCGCGTCGGCCATCTTGTGCGTATCTTCGCGCTTTTTGACGGCTGTGCCACGGCCTTGAACCGCATCCACGAGCTCGCCTGCGAGGCGCTCTTCCATGGTCTTTTCGTTGCGCTTCTTCGCAGCTGCGATCAACCAACGAATTGCCAATGCCTCACGGCGCTCAGGGCGAACTTCGACAGGCACCTGATAGGTGGCACCACCGACGCGGCGCGAACGCACTTCGAGGTTTGGTTTGATGTTGTCCAGGCTCTCGTGGAACACTTCGAGCGGAGACTTTTTCAGTTTGTCCTCAACGCGATCAAATGCGTTGTAAACAATCCGCTCAGCGACGGATTTCTTACCGTCAACCATCAGGTTGTTCATGAATTTGGACAGAATCCGATCACCGAATTTGGCATCGGGCAGAATTTCGCGTTTTTCAGCGGCGTGACGACGTGACATGCTATCTCTTCCTTACTTCGGCTTTTTCGCGCCATACTTCGAACGACGTTGCTTACGATCCTTGACGCCTTGCGTATCGAGAACGCCGCGCAGGATGTGATAGCGAACGCCGGGAAGGTCTTTGACACGACCGCCACGGATCAGAACCACAGAGTGTTCCTGAAGGTTGTGACTTTCACCACCGATGTAGCTGATGACCTCAAAACCATTTGTCAGGCGCACTTTGGCAACCTTACGCATAGCGGAGTTCGGCTTCTTTGGTGTCGTCGTATACACACGAGTACAAACGCCGCGTTTTTGCGGGTTGCCTTCGAGGTGAAGCGACTTCGAGATTTTTCTTTTAGGCTGCCGGGGTTTCCGGATCAGCTGCTGAATCGTTGGCATTGGGCTTGTGTCCCCACTTCTTACACATGTGTCGCGAACCGTTATGGTTCGCAGTTTTCAATTCTCAGCGCCTCTTGCGTCCAAAAAGCACAACAAACCCGCTGTCGTAGCCTTACCGGAGCTACGGAGCGGTTGGGTTACAGAGGATCGGACCAATAGTAGGTCGGATCTTGACCACGACGATAATGATGCCTGACCAAGGGCAAACCTAGGGCAGATGCGCGTTCTATAGGTCGACTCCATTTTGGTGTCAACAGCGTCTAGCGGATGCGCAGGCCTGTTGGGGTTTTTAACGCATTTTTGCGTTCACGGTAGAGCGTGAACAGACCCGTTGCGACGACGATTCCCGCCCCGAACAATGTCCACCCGTCGGGCCATTCATCAAGCAGCACATAGCCCAGAAACAGCGCCACCAGCAGCGACGTGTAGCGGAACGGCGCGACGAAGCCGATTTCGCCAAGACGCATGGCGCCGACTGCGGAGATGTAACCGGCCATCAGGCACACCGACGCGCCACCGATCAGGACCCATTCACGTATCGCCAGTGCCACCCACTGTTCGCGCATCACCAGCGATCCAATGCCAGCCATGACAGTGACGCCAAGGGCCGCCGACAGGGCCACGCGACTAGACGGAATTGTCTTGGAAAGTCTGCGTGACGCAAGATCGCGAAATGTCACGCCAATCACCGCCGCCACACCATACAGCGAATAGACGCTAAAGCCGTCCATGCCGGGGCGGATAATGATCGTGACGCCAACAAACCCGATGCCAATCGCGACAAAACGGCGCCACCCAACGGGTTCGCCAAAGAAAATCGCCGCAGCCAAGGTCACGGTAAGCGGCAAGGATTGCAGAATAGCGGAAAGGTTCGCCAGCGGGATGCTGAACAAGGCCGTCAGAAAGAAGATCGTGCTGAACATTTCAGCAAATGTGCGCAAGGCCGTCAGGGCGCGGTCTTTGCCGCTGGGCCTGTATCCCAGATGCCCCCAAAGCGCCGCTAGAATGAACAGCCCAACCGTGATCAAGACGCCGCGAACCACAATTTGCTGAAAGAACGGCAGGTTCGGCGCGGCGAGTTTCATCAGCGCGTCATTGACCGTGAAGGCCGTCATCGACAGCGCCATCATAAGCGCCGCGCGCATGTTGTCAGATAAGATCATGGGACGGATGTGTCACGGCTCAACAAAGGTTACTACAACAAAGGTCGCCGCGTCATCCGAGGGGATGTTTCAGCCTTCCCTCACTGCACCGCACAATCATTGCGAAAGACTTCGTTTTCGACAACCCTGCAAAGATCGGTGAGCAATCTTTGGGGGACAGATAGATGCCAAATGTGGCTGTGATCGGATACGGGGCGATGGCAGGCTATGTCGCTGCACATTTGCGGCAAAGCGGTTGGACGCTCAGCCATTGCATCGCGCGGGCTGGGCGCGAAGATGTGGCGCGGACGCGGCTGGGCGCGTCGGTGAACGTGATCACTTCCGTTGATGGGTTCAAGGCTCTGCCAGACTTGGTGGTGGACTGCGCGGGGCACGCGGGTTTGATTGAACACGGTGCACATGTTTTGCGCAAAGGCCTGCCGCTGGTAACAGTTTCGCTCGGCGCGCTGGCGGATGACGTGATACATGCGCAGATGACTGCCGCTGCGCAACACGGCGGCACCCAGTTGTTTCTTGCCTCTGGTGCGATTGGTGCATTGGATGCCCTGTCCGCGGCAAAGGTCGGCGGCCTACGTGAGGTGACTTACACCGGGATCAAGCCACCGGCCGGCTGGCGCGGTTCGCCTGCCGAAGACACCCTTGATCTGGACAATCTGGCCACGACCACGACGCACTTTGACGGCACCGCCCGTGACGCAGCACTTCGCTATCCTAAAAATGCAAATGTTGCAGCGGCGGTAGCTTTGGCCGGCATTGGCCTTGACGCTACAAAGGCAAGGCTGGTGGCGGACCCGAGCGCCACCGGTAACACGCACATCATCACCGCCAAGGGCGCATTCGGGTCATTCGAATTCATAATCAAAGGCAACAGCCTGCCAGAGTCATCGCGCACATCAGCCTTGGCTGCGATGTCCGTGGTCGATCAAATATTACGTAAATCAGCGCCAATCACAATCTAACCACCTTGTCTGGTGCCTTGCCTTTTTGACACTCTGCCTTTGTCTCATAAATATCCTGGGGGAGTCCAAAGGACGGGGGCGAGCCCCCTCTTGATCGGATTGGCGCAGCCAATTCGACACCCCCAACAAAAAAGGCCGCCGGAAATTCCGGCGGCCTTTTTCAATTCTTTACGCCAAGCTGGCTTACTCTTCGCGGCTTTCCGGTGTGTCCGCGATGATCGTGTCGAACACGTCGCCACCGATGACATCCTCGGACACAGGCTCGGGTGCTGCCAATGCGGCGGCGGCCTCTGCCTCTTCGCGACGGGCTTGAATAACCACGTTGTCACGATCGGTCGCGATTTTGGAAACCTGCTGGGTTGCCCCACCAGTACCTGCGGGGATCAGACGGCCGACGATCACGTTCTCTTTGAGACCGACCAGTTTGTCCCGCTTGCCCTGTACGGAAGCTTCCGTAAGAACGCGCGTTGTTTCCTGGAACGAGGCCGCAGAGATGAACGAACGTGTTTGCAACGACGCCTTGGTAATGCCGAGCAAGATCGGCTCACCCTGTGCGGGGCGACCCTTGCGCGCCAGTGACTTGGCATTCGCCTCGTCAAACTCGGCCTTGTCGACGTTTTCACCCTTGAGCAATGTCGTGTCACCGCTGTCAGAGATTTCCCATTTCTGGAGCATCTGACGCACGATCACTTCGATGTGTTTGTCGTTAATCTTCACACCTTGCAAACGGTACACGTCTTGGACTTCGTCGATCATGTAATCAGCAAGCGCTTCGACACCCATGATGGCGAGGATATCATGCGGCGCTGGATTGCCGTCCATGATGTAGTCGCCTTTTTGCACGAAGTCGCCTTCCTGCACAGGGATGTGTTTGCCCTTGGGCACCATGTATTCGACTTTGATGTCCGCATCTTCCGCGGACTCAATCGCGATACGACGCTTGTTTTTGTAGTCCTTGCCGAACCGAACATAGCCGTCGATTTCCGCGATGATGGCGTGATCCTTGGGGCGACGTGCCTCAAACAATTCGGCCACACGTGGAAGACCACCTGTAATGTCCTTAGTCTTGGCGCCTTCGCGCGGAATACGCGCAACGACGTCACCGGCTTGGATGTCCTGACCGTCCTCAATAGATAGAACCGCGTCGACAGACATCGGGTAGGTCACAGGGTTGCCTGCATCGTTGCGAACAGGTTCACCATTGGAGTCCAGGATCATGATCTCAGGCTTCAGCTCGTTGCCTTTTGGCGCGGAACGCCAGTCGGTCACGATACGCTGGGTCATGCCTGTCGCATCATCGGTGTCTTCGCGAATGGCGATACCGTTGATGAGGTCGACAAACTTAACCATACCCGCCTTCTCTGCGATGATCGGCAGAGTGTAGGGATCCCATTCGAACATCTTGTCGCCGCGGGCAATTTTGGAACCGGCTTTGACGAACACTTTGGAACCGTAGCCAACCTTGTGGTTCGCACGCTCCTCACCGTTCTCGTCCATGATCGCGAGGACCATGTTCCGGCCCATTACGACCTGCTCACCCATCTCGTTTTCGAGGATCTGCTCGTTGCGCAACTCCACGATACCGCTCACGGATGCTTCAAGGAACGACTGCTGACCACCTTGGGCAACGCCGCCAATGTGGAACGTCCGCATTGTCAGCTGTGTACCAGGTTCACCGATGGACTGCGCGGCGATGATGCCGACAGCTTCGCCGATGTTGACCCGTGTCCCGCGTGAAAGATCACGACCATAACACATCGCGCAGACGCCGTCTTCGGCCTCACACGTCAACGGGCTGCGGATGCGCATCTTGGAGACACCAGAGGTTTCGATGATATCGGCAGAGCGTTCGTCGATCAGCTCTCCGGCTTTTACCAGCACTTCTTCTGTGCCTGGCTTAAGCACGTCATCGGCCGAGACACGGCCAAGGACGCGATCAGACAACGACGATACAACTTCACCGTCGTTCACGGCAGCTTCTGCAGTGATCGCACGTTCTGTTCCGCAATCGACCTCACGGACGATACAGTCTTGCGCAACATCAACCAGACGACGTGTCAGGTAACCGGAGTTCGCGGTCTTCAACGCCGTGTCCGACAGACCCTTACGGGCACCGTGGGTGGAGTTGAAGTATTCCAGAACAGTCAGGCCTTCTTTGAAGTTCGAGATGATCGGCGTTTCGATGATTTCGCCATTCGGCTTCGCCATCAGACCGCGCATACCGCCCAGCTGTTTCATTTGCGTCACAGAACCACGCGCACCGGAGTGGGCCATCATGTAGACCGAGTTTGGCTCGGATTCGGACCCGTCGGCGTTGCGCGCCGTGGTCGAAATCGTTGTCATCATCGCTTCGGTGACCTTGTCGTTGGCCTTGGACCAAGCATCCACAACTTTGTTGTACTTTTCACCCTGAGTGATCAGGCCGTCCATGTACTGCTGTTCAAAGTCCTTCACCAAGGAACGGGTTTCTTCAACCAGTGGCCATTTGGTGTCGGGGATGACCATGTCGTCTTTACCAAACGAAATGCCCGCTTTGAACGCTTCGCGGAAGCCCATCGTCATGATCTGGTCACAGAAGATAACGGATTCTTTTTGTCCGCAATACCGATAGACCGTGTCGATGATCTGCTGAACTTCTTTCTTACGCAAAAGGCGGTTCACAAGGCTGAACGGCGCTTTGTTGTTCGTTGGCAAAAGCGCCCCAAGACGGACACGACCCGGAGTGGTTTCAAAGCGTTCAAACACTTCGTTGCCTTCGGTGTCGATCTGCGGAAGCCGCGCTTGGATTTTGGCGTGCAGGTGAACTTCACCAGCCTGCAAAGCATGCTCGACTTCTTCGATGTTGGCGAAGACCATGCCTTCGCCCTTCATGCCTTCGCGTTCAATCGTCGTATAATACAGACCGAGGATCATATCCTGAGACGGAACGATGATTGGTGCACCGTTGGCAGGCGACAGCACGTTGTTGGTAGACATCATCAGAACGCGACATTCCAACTGCGCCTCAAGCGAGAGCGGCACGTGGACAGCCATCTGGTCACCGTCGAAGTCAGCGTTAAACGCGGAACACACGAGCGGGTGCAGCTGGATGGCCTTACCTTCGATCAAGACAGGTTCGAACGCCTGAATACCAAGACGGTGCAGCGTTGGCGCACGGTTCAGCATGACAGGGTGTTCGCGGATGACTTCATCCAAGATGTCCCAGACCTCGGGACGCTCTTTTTCGACCAGCTTTTTGGCTTGCTTCACTGTGGAAGAAAGGCCTTTGGCTTCTAGGCGCGAATAGATGAACGGCTTGAACAGTTCGAGCGCCATCTTTTTAGGCAAACCACACTGGTGCAGTTTGAGTTCCGGACCCGTCACAATGACCGAACGGCCAGAGAAGTCGACGCGCTTACCCAAAAGGTTTTGGCGGAAGCGGCCCTGCTTACCCTTGAGCATGTCGGACAGCGATTTCAGCGGACGCTTGTTGGCACCTGTGATGACGCGGCCACGACGGCCGTTGTCGAACAATGCATCGACGGATTCCTGCAACATGCGCTTTTCGTTGCGCACGATGATGTCAGGTGCGCGCAATTCGATCAGACGCTTGAGACGGTTGTTACGGTTGATCACACGGCGATACAGATCGTTGAGGTCGGACGTCGCGAAACGGCCACCATCCAGCGGCACCAGCGGGCGCAGCTCTGGCGGGATCACGGGCACGACTGTCAGGATCATCCATTCCGGACGGTTGCCAGATTCAATGAAGCTTTCGACAATCTTCAAACGCTTGATGATCTTCTTTGGCTTCAGCTCACCTGTGGCGACCTTCAGGTCTTCACGCAGAGAGTCAGCTTCGCCTTCAAGGTCAATCGCGGCCAGCATTTCGCGGATCGCTTCAGCGCCGATGTTGGCGGTGAAGGCGTCCATGCCGTAGGCGTCCTGCGCGTCGAGGAATTCTTCCTCGGTCATCAGGGCACCGTATTGCAGGTCTGTGAGACCCGGTTCGATCACGACGTAGTTCTCAAAATACAAAATACGTTCGAGGTCGCGCAGGGTCATGTCCAGCATCAGGCCGATGCGGCTTGGCAAGGACTTGAGGAACCAGATGTGCGCAACAGGTGCGGCCAGTTCAATGTGGCCCATGCGTTCGCGACGCACTTTTTGCAGCGTGACTTCAACACCACATTTCTCGCAGACAACGCCGCGATATTTCATCCGCTTATATTTGCCGCAGAGACATTCGTAGTCTTTGATCGGGCCAAAAATACGTGCGCAGAACAGACCGTCACGTTCCGGTTTGAACGTGCGGTAGTTGATGGTCTCGGGCTTCTTGATCTCACCGAAGGACCACGACAGGATCCGTTCCGGTGATGCCAGCGACACCTTGATTTCGTCAAACGTTTTTGCCGGTGTGAGCGGGTTAAACGGGTTGTTTGTAAGTTCCTGGTTCATATCGATACCTTTTCAGTATGGCGGGAGGGGAGAGTGGGCCGGAATTTCACCGGCCCTTGAGCTTCGGCTGTTGGCCTTACTCGTCCTCCTCCGCATCCAGGAGTTCCATGTTGAGACCGAGGCCCCGTACTTCTTTGACAAGAACGTTGAACGATTCTGGCACGCCAGCTTCGTAGTTGTCTTCGCCTTTGACGATGCTTTCGTAGACCTTGGTACGGCCTGCGACGTCATCCGATTTCACCGTCAGCATTTCCTGCAAGGTGTAGGCGGCGCCGTAGGCTTCGAGGGCCCAAACTTCCATCTCACCAAATCGCTGACCACCGAACTGTGCCTTACCACCCAGCGGCTGCTGTGTGACGAGGGAGTACGGACCCGTTGAACGGGCGTGGATCTTGTCGTCGACAAGGTGGTGCAGTTTCAGAAGATACTTCACACCAACCGTGACCTTACGGGAGAATTGTTCCCCCGTGCGGCCATCAAACAGGATCGACTGACCAGATGTGTCAAAACCGGCACGCGTCAGGCTGTCGTTCACGTCCGCTTCTTTTGCGCCGTCAAAAACAGGTGTCGCGATTGGAACGCCGTGGATGACGTTGCCAGCTGCTTCGACCAATTCGGCCTCAGTCATGTCTTTGATGCCGTCTTCATAGACGTTGTCGCCATAGGCAATTTTCATCGCTTCGCGCACAGGTGTCAAATCGCCGGAACGGCGGTATGCACCCAAGGCTTCGTCGATTTCGATGCCAAGACCGCGAGCGGCCCAACCCATATGGGTTTCAAGAATCTGACCGACGTTCATACGCGATGGCACGCCCAGCGGGTTCAGACAGAAGTCCACCGGAGTACCGTCTTCGAGGAACGGCATGTCTTCCATTGGAACGACCTTGGAAATGACGCCTTTGTTGCCGTGACGACCAGCCATTTTATCGCCGGGCTGCAGCTTACGCTTCACAGCCACGAAGACTTTGACCATCTTCATCACGCCTGGTGGCAAATCATCGCCGCGGCGCACTTTCTCGACTTTGTCTTCAAAACGGGCATCGAGAAGCTTTTTGGCTGCCTCATACTGCTCGTTCAGGGCCTCGACGATTTGTGCGTCGTCTTCTTCCTTAAGGGCAATCTGCCACCAATGGCTGCGCGGCATATCATCAAGCATAGCTGCGTCGATGTTCGCGCCTGTCTTGATGCCACGTGGGCCTTTGGCGACGGTTTTGCCTTCGATCATGGACCGCAGACGTGCGTAGATGTTGCGATCAAGGATCGTCATCTCGTCGTCACGGTCACGGGCCAAACGCTCAACTTCTTCGCGTTCGATCTGCAGCGCACGTTCGTCTTTTTCAACGCCGTGGCGGTTGAACACACGAACCTCAACGACCGTACCGAAATCACCCGGTTTCACGCGCAACGATGTGTCGCGCACGTCGGATGCTTTTTCACCAAAGATGGCGCGGAGGAGTTTTTCCTCCGGTGTCATCGGGCTTTCGCCTTTTGGCGTGATCTTACCTACGAGGATATCACCCGGCTCAACTTCGGCGCCGATGTACACGATGCCCGCTTCGTCGAGGTTGCGCAGGGCTTCCTCACCGACATTGGGGATATCGCGGGTGATTTCT
This sequence comes from Octadecabacter sp., assembly GCA_017886375.1. GTDB lineage: Bacteria > Pseudomonadota > Alphaproteobacteria > Rhodobacterales > Rhodobacteraceae > Octadecabacter. Next base: position 10,330 of record JAGGNB010000040.1, on the reverse strand, counting down.
TCTGGGCCAAGCTTGGTGTCACGGGCGGCGACTTCGAATTCTTCAATGTGGATCGAAGTAAATACGTCGTCGCGCACGATACGCTCAGAGATCAGGATCGAGTCTTCGTAGTTGTAGCCATTCCACGGCATGAACGCGACGATCACGTTCTTACCAAGTGCGAGTTCACCGATGTCCGTAGATGGACCGTCGGCGATGACTTCGCCCTTCAGGACCGTATCACCAACTTTGACCAGCGGGCGCTGGTTGATGCAGGTGTTCTGGTTGGAGCGCTGGAACTTACGCATGCGGTAGATGTCAACGCCGGGGTCGCCGACCTCAAGATCAGATGTTGCACGCACAACGATACGGGTCGCATCGACTTGGTCGATGATACCGGCACGTTTTGCCATGATCGCAGCGCCGGAATCCCGTGCGACGACTTCTTCGATACCAGTACCAACCAGCGGGGCCTCTGCCTGAAGCAGTGGAACCGCCTGACGCATCATGTTCGAACCCATCAAGGCACGGTTTGCGTCATCGTTTTCGAGGAACGGGATCAAGGACGCAGCAACAGAGACCAGCTGCTTTGGCGAGACGTCGATCAGGTTTACATTCTCGCTCGGCGCAAGCGTGTATTCGCCGTTCTGACGGGTCGACACCAGATCATTCACGAAACGCATGTTTTCATCAAGGTTCGCGTTGGCCTGCGCCACAGTGTGACGCATTTCTTCGGTCGCGGACATGTAGTGCACTTCGTCCGTGACGACGCCATCGGTGACGACGCGGTACGGTGTTTCGATAAAGCCATACTTGTTGACGCGCGCGAACGTTGCCAGCGAGTTGATCAGACCAATGTTCGGGCCTTCCGGTGTCTCAATCGGACACATGCGGCCGTAGTGTGTTGGGTGAACGTCACGGACTTCAAAACCGGCACGTTCGCGTGTCAGACCACCTGGCCCAAGCGCGGAAAGGCGACGCTTGTGCGTGACTTCCGAGAGCGGATTGGTTTGGTCCATGAACTGCGACAGCTGCGAGGAGCCGAAGAATTCACGCACGGCAGCAGCGGCAGGTTTCGCGTTGATGAGGTCTTGCGGCATAACCGTGTCGATCTCAACAGATGACATGCGTTCCTTGATGGCGCGCTCCATGCGGAGCAGACCAACGCGGTATTGGTTTTCCATCAGCTCACCGACGGAACGAACACGACGGTTTCCGAGGTGGTCGATGTCGTCGATGTCGCCCTTGCCATCGCGAAGCATAACCAGCGCTTTGATACAGGACACGATGTCTTCTTTGCGCAGGGTGCGAATGGTGTCTTCGGCATCCAGTGCAAGACGCATGTTCATCTTTACGCGACCAACAGCAGAGAGGTCATAGCGTTCGGAATCAAAGAACAGGCTGTCAAACAGGTTTGACGCTGCATCCACGGTTGGCGGTTCACCCGGACGCATGACGCGGTAGATGTCCATAAGCGCGGTTTCGCGGCCCATGTTTTTATCTGCCGCCATTGTATTGCGCATGTAGGGGCCGACATTGATGTTGTCGATGTCCAGAACGGGAATGGTCTTGATGCCCGCGTCGACGAGTTCTTTCAAAGTACCGCCGATAACATCGCCAGCTTTGTCCATTTCCAGCGTCAACTCGTCACCGGCTTCGACGTAAATCGCACCGGTTTCTTCGTTGATGATGTCATTGGCCGCGAATTTGCCAAGGATCTGTTCGTATGGGACGAGCAGATCTTTGACATTGCCTTCGTCGATCAGGGCTTTGACGGCACGTGGCGTGATTTTCTTGCCAGCTTCGGCAATCACTTCGCCAGTTTTGGCGTCAACCAAATCGAACAATGGGCGGGTGCCGCGCACGCGCTCAGGGAAGAATTTCGTCTTCCAGCCGTTCGCCTTCTTGTCGAAGGTGTAATCCACGTGGTCGTAATACGCGTTCATGATCATTTCTTGATCAAGGCCCAGCGCATACAGCAACGTTGTTACCGGCAGTTTACGGCGACGGTCGATACGGCAGAACACGAGGTCCTTGGCGTCGAATTCAAAATCGAGCCATGAGCCGCGGTATGGGATGATGCGGCAAGCGAACAGCAATTTGCCCGAGCTGTGCGACTTACCTTTGTCGTGGTCAAAGAACACGCCGGGGGAGCGGTGCATCTGGGAAACGATCACACGCTCGGTTCCGTTCACAACGAACGTCCCGTTTGGCGTCATCAGGGGCATGTCGCCCATAAATACGTCTTGTTCTTTGATGTCTTTAACCGACTTTGCGCCGGTATCATCGTCCATATCAAACACGATCAGACGGAGAGTCACCTTAAGCGGTGCGGCATATGTCATGTCGCGCTGCTGGCATTCTTCGACGTCATATTTCGGCTTTTCAAGCTCGTACTTGACGAACTCTAGGACGGAGGTTTCATTGAAGTCCTTGATCGGGAAAACCGACTGAAAGACGCCTTTGATCCCTTCGCCGTCAAGCGGCGTTTCGCTGTCGCCGGAGCGCAGGAACAGATCATAGGACGATTTCTGAACCTCGATGAGGTTCGGCATCTCGAGAACTTCGCGAATTTTACCGTAGTATTTGCGCAAGCGTTTCTGGCCGAGGAAGGATTGAGCCATGTGCGTTGTCACCTTTCAAAATCTCTATGGGCGCGTCACCGATGGGCGGCGGGGACGAACCCTGAGAACAGATCGTTTCGGCCAATTCTTGGCGCCCATCCCACTGGGTGCCTCCCGACCATTGAACCGATCTAAACAAACGCTTTTCGATGAAAGCCCTTGTTAAGACGGGTTAAGCTGGACCCGCATTTTCAGCGGATCCAGCCAGATTTGGTTAATAGCAAGTTAGGGACATAGGTGCCCTGCCCCGCCATTATAAGAGGGGTTAAGCCAGTTCGACTTCAGCGCCAGCTGCTTCCAGCTTGCCCTTAACGTCTTCAGCTTCTTCTTTCGAAACGCCTTCTTTGATTTTGCCACCGGCTTCAACCAAGTCTTTTGCTTCTTTGAGGCCAAGACCAGTGATGCCGCGGACTTCTTTGATCACGTTGATCTTGGAAGCGCCCGGGCTCTTGAGGATGACGTCAAATTCAGTCTTTTCTTCTTCAGCAGCGCCGCCATCAGCAGGGCCAGCCATCATAACAGCGCCACCGGCAGCTGGTTCGATGCCATACTCGTCTTTGAGGATGGTTTTCAGTTCTTGTGCTTCGAGCAGTGTCAGACCGACAATGTCTTGAGCCATTTTTTTCAGATCAGCCATTTGCTTTTCCATTCTAAGGTTGTGTTCCAACGACAGGGGGTATCCCTACGTCAGCCAATCAAGTTGCTTTAGGCAGCAGCCTTCTCTTCGATAGTCGAAAGAATGCTCGCGATGTTAGAAGCAGGCGCGCCAATGGCCCCAGCAATGTTCGAAGCAGGTGCCGCAATGCAGCCCACGATGGAAGCAATAAGCTCCTCACGCGACGGCAGTTCGGAAACAGCTTTGACACCAGCGGGGTCAAGATCGATATCACCCATAGCACCACCAAGAATAACGAGCTTTTCGTTATCTTTGGCGTACCCCTGAGTAACCTTGGCCGCAGCCACAGGATCCTCAGAAAAGGTCATAACGGTCATACCATCAAGGTGCTTGGCGATGCTTGCGCATGCCTTACCCTCAAGGGCGATTTTGGCGAGTTTGTTCTTGGCAACACGTACAGAACCACCCGCTTCACGCATGCGTGCGCGCAGGTCCTGCATCTCTGCAACTGTCAGGCCTTCGTAGTGGGATACCACAACGACGCCAGAGCTTTCAAAGATTTGGCCGAGATCCTCGACCAATTGTTCTTTTTGTGCTCTATCCACAGTTTCACTCCAATATCGGGGCCAGACCTAAATCTGGTTACCCGGCTCAGTCTTACCGGATTGCTCCGGCGGTTGGGTCCATCAAACGGGACGCCCGAACCGCCAAAAGCTTTCGCCTGAGGTCAATTTGGCCTACCCGCCTCAGGCAGGAATTAACGGAGGCAAAACCCCCAACCCACCGTCTTGGACGAATGCAAAATAGCGCGTGACGAATCGCGCGCTATGAAGCTGAGGATCATGTAGTCGGGATGGGAGGCATTGTGAAGTGCCATTTTGTCCTAGAACGGCGCAGGGCCCAAATCAGAAACGCAAAGTCGGGTTTGAGACCAGAGTGTATGATGCTGCTCTGCTGACAAACGTTCGCTAGGTGTCTTGGTCGGTCAGTTAAAGTTCTGGATCACTTTGCGAAGGTTCTTCTACTCGATTTATCGGATACCCGCTGGCCCGACCAAGGAGTGGTTGAATGAGCATCCGATCGAGCCAAAGACTGCGCCGGCTTCGAAACTGCTCAATTCCAATTGTCATGTCTTCATGCCCAGCCTTAGGTTGTGCCAGATAGGTCCCTAAAATCCGATCCCACCAAGGCACGTTGAAACCAAAGTTGCTGTTGGTCTCCGATGGGTGAATTGAGTGATGGACTCGGTGCATGTCCGGCGTGACGATGAACAGCCGCAACACCGCATCAATCCTGAGCGGAAGGCGAATGTTGGAGTGGTTGAACAGTGAACTTGCATTCAACAGCACTTCAAAAATCAAAACCGCAAATGCGGGCGGCCCAAGAGCCATCACAACGCCAAGCTTGACCACCATAGAAAGTAGGATTTCCAGTGGGTGAAACCTCAAGCCCGTCGTGACATCAAACTCGAGATCAGCATGGTGCATCCGGTGCAAACGCCAAAGTGCTGGCACCGCATGGAACAGGACATGTTGCAAGTAGATGGCGAGATCCAAGGCTAGAACAGCAACTGGGAACACTATCCAGCCCGGAATGCTCATCTGGTTGAGCAGGCCCCAGCCATTTTCTTGGGCAATCACGGCTAGCCCGACAGCGACAACAGGGAATGCAAGCCTGACAAGCAGCGTGTCCAGCACGACCAAGGCAAGATTGTTCGACCAACGCAGAAGTCGAGGAATTTCCACTCTCCTGCGTGGAACAATTACCTCCCACACTGCCATGCCAATTAGTACACCAAGGAAGACCGTGAGGCGAATTGCTGTTTCTTGTTCCAGAATGTTCTGCGGCATTTCACGCACCTATGCGGTTTTTTGATCTGTCTCAAATGACAGCATAGAGCCGCTTGCGGACACAGACTAACGATATCGCAAGGGCAAAAAAGTCCGCAAAGCGGACTTTACCTATCGTGGCAGTGTTCCAATTTAAAAAGGCGCCCCGTTTGGGACGCCTTTGGTATTCTAATCTGGACCGGTGCCGGAACGCGATTGCTTTGCATTCGCTTCATCCGGCTGGGTGAATTCGCTTGCGCGAATATCCCCCTAGTTCCCAGTCGCGTTGTCGATGTTGACCGTGACACTTGGGCCCATGGAAGATGTCAGTGAAATCTTCTTCATGTATGTGCCTTTTGCGCCAGCAGGCTTTGCCTTCTGGACCGCGCCGACGAAAGCCAAAACGTTTTCTTCCAGCTTCGCAGCTGTGAAAGACGCTTTGCCAAGACCTGCGTGAACAACACCGGCTTTTTCAGCTTTGAACTGAACTTCGCCACCTTTTGCAGCTTCGACAGCCGCTTTGACGTCCATCGTGACTGTGCCAACTTTAGGGTTTGGCATCAGGTTACGTGGGCCAAGAACCTTACCGAGACGACCAACGATAGGCATCATGTCAGGTGTCGCGATGCAGCGATCGAATTCGATCTTACCGCTTTGCACGATTTCCATCAGGTCCTCTGCGCCGACAATGTCAGCACCGGCAGCAGTGGCTTCATCAGCCTTATCACCGCGTGCGAACACAGCGACGCGCATGGTTTTGCCTGTGCCATTTGGCAGGGCAATTTTGCCGCGAACCATCTGGTCTGCGTGACGTGGGTCAACACCAAGAACAACTGCGATTTCGATGGTTTCATCGAACTTCGCTGTTGCGTTGCCTTTGACGAGGGCCACTGCCTCAGCCACGGTGACGAGATTTTTGCCAGCGAAGGCTTCGCGTGCGGCGGTTGTGCGTTTTCCGTACTTTGCCATCTTACTTAACCTCGATGCCCATAGACCGAGCAGAGCCCAGAATGATTTTCATTGCGCCTTCGATATCGTTTGCGTTGAGGTCCTTCATTTTGGCCTCTGCAATCTCACGAACCTGCTTGGTTGTAACCGTGCCCACAGTATCACGCGATGGTGTCTTGGAACCGGACTTAACCTTGGCAGCTTTCTTGAGGAAGTAGGACGCAGGTGGCGTCTTGATTTCCATCGAGAAGGATTTGTCTTGGTAGTATGTGATCACGGTTGGGCACGGCGCACCGGGCTCAAGGTCTGCAGTCTTGGCGTTGAACGCCTTACAGAATTCCATGATATTGATACCACGTTGGCCCAAAGCGGGACCGACGGGTGGGGATGGGTTGGCTTTACCAGCTGCGACTTGCAGCTTCATGGTGCCAGCGACTTTCTTAGCCATTCGGCTTCTCCTTTTCAGCGATGGGTAAAAAACCCACCCTACAATGACCCCGAAGGGTCGGCTTGCGGTGGTTCAGTGCGCACCTTACGGTTCGCAACCTCCCACCTCTGACGCACTCAGACCTGTTTAGAGACCTGAGTGAATTCTAGTTCGACCGGTGTGGCGCGGCCAAAGATCGACACAGTCACCTTCAGGCGCTGGTTCTCTTCGTCCACTTCTTCGACCATGCCATCGAAGTCCTCGAACGGACCTTCGCTGACCTTGACCTTCTCACCAATCTCAAAGTTGATAAGCGTGCGCGGTGCGTCTTGGCCTTCTTCAACGCGGCCAAGGATCTGCTGTACTTCGGCGTCGCGCATCGGCATCGGGCGACCCTGAGGGCCCAGAAAACCGGTGACGCGGTTGATGGAGTTGATCAGGTGATAGCCATCGTCCGACATTTCCATATGGACCAGCACGTAGCCAGGCATAAAGCGACGTTCAGCCGTGACTTTCTTGCCGCGGCGGACTTCGATCACTTCTTCAGTCGGAACCAGCACTTCGCCGATCTGTTCTTCCAGCCCGTGCTCCTCAACGGAGGCACGAATAGTTTCTGCGATCTTCTTTTCGAAGTTCGACAGGACACTGACAGAGTACCACCGTTTCGCCATGTTGCTCGCCACCTTGTCGTCATGCACTGCCATTCAAAAATGGATCAGCGCAGAAATTTCAATCTGTTCGTGGCGTTTGCCACGGGAGTCCCGGAAATAAAAGCGGCGTGCAGCACGATTCGCAGCACGCCATTCCAAGAAGCTCGCGTCTGTTACCGCGCAACCCCATTCAATTCAAGGGGGCTGACTGCAAATCCGACACAGGATCAGAACGCGGTAAGGACGCCTTCGAGACCAAAGCGGATAAACATGTCTACCACTGTAAAGAACAGCGCCATAATGGTCGCCATGATCAGCACCATGATTGTGGTTAACGTAACCTCACGGCGCGATGGCCAAACGACCTTGCCGACTTCAGCACGGACTTGCTGGATAAATTGTACTGGGTTGGTTCTGGCCATGATCTATCCTTAGGGACTGGAAACGCTGTTCAGGTAACGGTCTTGGAAGGGCTTTTCAACCCTTCCCGCTTGCGCTTGGGCGGCTGCAGGACTGTGACGCCGTCCATTGCTCCAATTTGCGCCATTTGTGCATCGTAAACCGCCCCCGCCTGCACCAATGTTTCAGTGTTATAAAGGCCGAACGCCTTGTTGTCAGCGTTGATCGGAAACAATTTGCGCGATTTCGCGGCGAGCTGACCAGTCTCACCGTCCTGCGCCCACGCAAGCGTTTGGTGAACGGCCGGGGTCGATAAGCCTTGATGGACACGGCCCTTGATTGTTTTAATCTTGCCGCCAGTCTGCCACCGCAGCATGCGGCGCAGGATCAGGCGATGTGTCAGGTCGTAATCTTCTTGCCGCCAGACATAGATGTCGCTGATGCCAGTAATCGTGCGCAATTTGGCAATGTAGTCGGCCCAATCGATTTTGCGCCAATCGTTGCGGGCGCGATACTTGAGCGGTTCGATATATACGGACCCGAAAAGCACCTGGCTATAGGCCGACGCCAAAAACGTCGCCGGATTGCGCACGGCCAAAAACAATTGCGGTTTGATCGGTGCCCATGCTGCAACCAATTCCGTCACACGATCGATTGCTGAGGGATAAATAGGCAGGCTGACACGCCCATCCTTATCTGAAAGCGTTTCGACGAAATTCTCTTCAGTAAACACCAGTCGTTTATTGCCCTTGGCCAGAAACGCCAACTGCTCATGCGCTGTTCGACGTGGCAGCGGGCCTTCCGACCATGACATCCCGAACATCGCCGCAAGATTGCGACCGCGCTGGCGCAAAAAACCGGGTCCGTAACAGCGGATATCCGCGTCAGACAGCATGACTCTATTTTCGTAAAGCACCTTCTGGAGATGCGAAGATCCGGTCTTATGTGCCCCGATATGCAAGGCAATTGACTGCGGCAGTCGGGGCAATTTCATCTCCCGTTCAGGCACGTTTTAAACGCCGCGACGACGAGTGGCTTGGCAGGGGCTAAGAGACTCGAACTCTTGACCTACGGTTTTGGAGACCGTCGCTCTACCAACTGAGCTAAACCCCTAAGCCGAGCGTTGAAATAGCGAGGGCTAAAGCACTTGGCAACCGCAAACCGCGCTAGTCGTCACGCTTTAGCGGCTTGAGCGTGCTGAGGGTGCCAAACGACTGGCGAATGATCTCATCAGCGGACTTGAACCGGAAGCTGGACCCACCGCCGGGGAAGACACTTGTGAAAAGCGGCTGGACCTCTAATTCGGCAATTTGCAGGCGCGGTGTGGCCGTCTTATTTTGTGACTTGGCCTGACCCTTTGGTTGCGGTTGCGACGGTGTGCTTGCAGGCATCGGCGGCGGTGTGGCTGCCTGCGCATCCAACGCCCCCCACGGAGAGGTTTTATCTGTGCCATTGGATGGCAACGATCGTTGGCTAGGCCGGTTTTTCTGTCGCGCGGCCAACGCCTCGCGCCCTGACATCTGCGATTGCGTCGCAGTTGATCTGCGCCCCGACAACAGCTTTACCAGCGCTAAAAGCACAAGAAAGCCAGCCAAACCGCCAAGAATGATCACAGTTCCAATCGTCTTTTCAGCCGCGTCATAAATCGACACGGCGCGATTTCCCAAGAAGGGTTCGATCACCAACAGGTCGTCAGAGCTGGGGACGTCCATTACAAACAGTTCCGTCCAGATCAGGCCCGCCCATTCACCGCTTTGATTTAACGTGCCGTTCACCGTGACAGGGATGCGCTCACCACTGCCCTGCGCCACCAGTTGTCGCTCCAGCAGTGCAATATCTTCGGGCCGTACCACAAGCACCGCCTTGACCTCACGACCCTGATCATCGGCCAGTAGGACAAAGCCACGTTCAGATCCGAGCGGATCAAAGCTGCCAGTGGCGAGGGCCGTAAAATAGACCCCCGCGACATTGACCTCACCATTGGCTGATGCATCGTTGTTCGCATCCCATTTCGACAGAGGTGACGGATCAGGTGGGCCGTCAGCCACCTGAAATTCAGCCGCAATCGTGTTGGACAAATAGGTCTGATAGTCCTGATTGGCGAGGTAGCCCGCGCCAAGTGCAAGACCCAAATAGATCGTCCAATTGAGCCGGAATGGCAGGAGGAGGGTTTTCAGGATCATATGTGCGTGCTCGCGGCCTTTTTCAAAGCTTCCAAATCAGCGCCACAAATGGCGGCTTCATGGGACACTACAGCGTCAATTGGCCAATGCCACCATGCGATCTTTAACAGGGCGGCGATTGTCGCTGTGTCAAAGCGTCTGCGCAACGGTTCGGCGGGGTTTCCGGCGACGATTGTGTAAGGTGGAATGGTTCCCGCGACGACAGATTTCGCGCCGATGATGCAGCCGTGTCCGATCTGCGCACCGGGCAAGATGGTCGCCCCCTGACCGATCCAGACGTCGTGGCCGATGGTCGTATCAGGCCCAGCGTCAGGCATCGACGGGCGGTTGCGATCCATGTCGAGGAAGATGGAGAACGGAAAACTTGAGAACCCGTCATAGCGGTGATTGGCGGAGGACGTGATGAAGCTGACTCCGTCGGCAATCTGGCAGAATTTGCCGATGATGAGTTTTTCGGGGCTTTGCGGGTTCAGATAGGGTGCGAGGTGGGACGCCCAATCAGCAGGTGGGGTGTGGGCGCTGGCATAGGTATAATCGCCAACCTCGATGTTCGGGTTATCTATGGCGGGTTTCAGAAACACGGTGCCTTTGTGATGCGTGCCATCTGGCAGGATCACGGGGTGTTTGGTGTCGGGGGTTGGAAAGTCGCGCGGGGGAAGTGGGGGCATGATACGC
>JAGGNB010000135.1 GCA_017886375.1 Octadecabacter sp. | reverse complement strand
GCCGCTATGTCAGCAGGCGACGCCTACAATTTCCCCGTCATCCGTGAGGCCATTGGCCACGAAGAGGCGCTGTACGGTTTCAAAGGTGGGTTTGACGGCAAAGGCATGTCACTGGGCCTGAAGGCGGGCGGCTATTGGCCCCACAACCTCGAAAAACGCGGTATTATTAACCACCAATCAACCGTGTTTCTGTTTGATCCCGACACCGGAAAAGTCGCCGCAATGGTTGGCGGAAACCTGTTGACCGCACTGCGCACAGCAGCGGCGTCGTCGGTGTCGATCAAACATCTGGCGCGCAAGGACAGTAAGGTTATGGGCATGATTGGTGCGGGCCATCAGGCGAAATTCCAACTGCGCCATGCACTTGAAACCCACAGTTTCGAAAAAGTCATCGGCTGGAACTACCATCCAGAAATGCTGCCGAGCCTTGCCGAAGTCGCCGCAGAATTTGATCTGCCGTTTGAAGCCGTGACGCTTGAGGGCATGACTGAAGCCGACGTCGTGATTTCCATGACGTCCTCGTTCAACCCGATCTTTGGCGCAGCCCACATCAGTGACGGCACACACATCGCCTGCATGGGCACCGACACCATCGGCAAGCAGGAATGCGAGACTGACCTGATCGTCAAAGCCACGGTGTTCACCGACGAAGTCGCGCAGTCCGTGACCTTGGGGGAAACCCAGCACGCGGTAAGCGCTGGCTTGAAGTCACGCGATGATATCTTTGAGCTTGGCGCTGTCATCAACGGCACCCACGCGGGCCGCACGTCGGATCGCGAAATCACGCTGTTTGACGGCACCGGCGTTGGACTACAAGACCTCGCCGTAGCCGCCAGCATCGTTGAGATCGCCAAAGACAAAGGCATCGGCATGGACGTCGATTTCTAGAACGCGCCCGTCAAACGCGCCCTGAAGTGCCACGGATTAAACGTCCGTGGCATATTCATTTAAGCCGCGTTTACCACTGGTTCAGGCCATCCAGCGTCTCAACCGGAAGCACGCGCGCATCCACGCCGTCCAGCAACCAAAGATTGACCGCGATGCGTTGCGCAGGGTTTTCGCCAGTCTCATCCATCTCCGTCCAATCGGGGGTCTCTGACCATGTGGAACACCCGCATTTGCTGCAAAACCGATGGTGATTGATGCCGGACGGCGCATAGTCGCGCCCTTCGGTGTCGGACTGAATTACCACCTCTTCCGGCTTGAAATAGCCCCACAACACGCCCCGCTTGGTGCAGAACGTGCAGGTGCAGGTGGTCGCCGTTTCCGGCAGTCGCGCGACGGTGAGGCGGGTTGCACCGCAATGGCATGTGGCAACGTGGGTCATGGGCTTTCCTGATGAATACCTTTGTGAAAGGGGACAATGTCTTCGCCTCTCACATCATATTCTATCGAATTTCCAACTGCCGCAATATGACTGCTGACACCGTCCCGTCAGCATCCTAGAGCTCTACGAAAAAAGGCCCCCGCATCACTGCGAGGGCCCTCATATTCTCGGTCGCTTAGGGGGTTAAGCCTTGCGCGAATTTTCCTTGATGCCTTTGACTGCACCCGAAACTTCGTCGTCTGCTTCGTCGCCAAAGTGCTCTGGCAAGATCAGGTTCAGCCCGATTGCGATGAACGCGGCGGGCAAAAGACCCGATGTCAGCAAAATGCGTGCAGTATCGCCCAAGAAGACCATCGCGTCCGGAACCTGCTGCAGGCCAAGACCTACGGACAGCGCCGTTGCAAAGATCACCATGTTGCGGCTGTTCCACTTAACATCCGACAGCATTGATGCGCCCGCAGCTGCAACCATACCAAACATGACAATCACACCACCGCCCAGAACTTGGATGGGGATCGTGTTGATGATCGCGCCAATTTTTGGAACCAAACCACAAAAGATCAGGAAGATCGCGCCGATTGTCACAACGTGGCGTGACATAACGCCGGTCATTGCGATCAGACCAACGTTTTGGCTGAACGATGTGTTTGGCAAAGAACCAAACACGCCCGCGATTGCAGTTCCAAAGCCGTCAGCAAAAGTCGCACCCGTAACTTCTGCATCCGTGGCTTCACGACCAGCACCACCTTTGGTGATACCGGACACGTCGCCCACAGTTTCAATCGCTGAGATAAACGCCATCAAGCACATGCCGATGATGATCGCCCAGTTGATTGCAAAGCCAAACTTGAACGGCTCTGGCAGAGCAAATACAGCAGCATCGCTGATACCGGCCAGATTCACGTCGCCCATCAGGTAGGCCACGACGTAACCTGCGATCAGACCAAGCAACACAGCTGAGACGGAAAGCATGCCGCGTGTGAAGAATTTCAGACCCAATGTGACGAACAAAACCACGCCAGCTTGGAACCAGTTGGACACGCCGCCCCATGTTTCTTTACCGCGGTTAAAATCGCCTGCACCACCAGCTGCGTATTCAATGCCGACTTTGATCAGTGCGAGGCCAATCATCAAAACGATCAGGCCAGTGACCAGCGGTGGCAACGCAAAGCGGATGCGGCCAACAAACAAGCCAAGAAACGCGTGGAACAAGCCACCAATGACAACACCCGTCATTAAACCAGCAAGACCAGCCGTTCCCGCACCGATCATCGCAGGGATCATCACGGGCAAGAATGCAAACGATGTCCCCTGAACGATTGGCAAACGCGCGCCGACCGGACCTATGCCGATGGTTTGAATCAGTGTCGCAACACCGGCAAACATCATCGCCATCTGCAACAGATAGATGCGGGCTTCTGGATCAGCACCCGGACCGAAGGCAATGCCTGCCGCACCCGCGATGATGATCGCAGGGGTTACGTTCGAGACGAACATCGCCAGCACGTGTTGGATGCCCAGTGGAATCGCCTTGGCGAGGGGTGGTGTATAATTAGGATCGCGGAGCTGTTCCGGTGTCCCGATTGAAGAATCTGTCATTGTCATTGTTCCCTTGAGTAGTTTCGTGGTTGAACCCGTCTTGTGCGGGCTTGGTTTACGGTTCGACAGAGAATGGGTCGTCAAACCAGTGTTCTTGAAGATTGTCGCCCGACCCGCCGATGCGGTCGACGACTGCAAAAAGGCCGGGCGCGTGCAGTGGAACGCAAACCCCGTGCCAGATATTGCGGTGATAATTGATCGCTTGTCCGGATGCGGTGACAAAGGCGCGCGGCGCGCTTGGCTTGCCATCGTCGTCCGACGCAACGATCACCAGAAATGGGGCTTGGGTCATCGGGATGAACGCTTGGCTGCCGTCGGGGTGGCGTTCCATCATGTCCAGCGTGTACGGAAAACTGCGCGGTGTTGCGTTAAACAGGCTGATGCCCGCCTGACCATCGCTGAAATCCATCGCCGCACGGTCATGAAACCGTCCACATAGTCCTTGGTTGATGATCTTGTCGGGCGCACCCGCGCATTCGATCACATCGCCAAACAGGGCAAAGGCGTCAGCCGTAAGGGGTTCGGGAACAATCCGGATCATCCGAAATGATCCATCAGACGAAATTCAGCGATGCGTTCGACCTGACGACAAGCCGTGGCAAATTCGACGTCGGTGTCGTGATCAATGCGGGTGTGAAACGCGGCCATGATGCTGGCCTTGGTGTGATCGCGCACCGCGATAATAAAGGGAAATCCGTGTTTTTCGACGTATTGCGTGTTGAGGTCTTGGAACATCGCCCGCTCGTCATCGGTCAACACGTCCAGCCCAGCGCCCGCCTGTTCTGACGTGCTTTCAGCCGTCAGCGTGCCCGCCGCTGCCAGCTTACCCGCCAAATCAGGGTGCGCAGTCAAAACGCCAAGGCGTTCGTCGTGGTTCGCGGATCGAAACATCCGGCACAGCGCGGAATGCACGCCCGTGGCCGTGTCGTGGGTTGGACCAAGGCCAAGCGCATAGGCACGATCCGCGATCCATGCGGAATGTTCAAATATTCCGCCAAATGCGGTGACAAAATCGCCATGGCTCATTTGCGACGGGCGCTGGGTGCGGATGTGCGGGTTCTGTGCCGCCCAATGATCTGCAATGTCCTCACGGGTGGCGAACCAGACCCCGTCGTGACTGTTGGCGTAATCAATGAATTGCTGCAAAGCCTGCGCACGGCCCGGACGCCCGACCAAACGACAATGCAGACCCAGTGACATCATCCGCCCCCCTTCAGCGTACAACACATCAAACGTCGCCTTGAGGTAGTCAAAAAACTGGGTGCCCGAATTAAACCCCTGCGGCGTCGCAAAGCGCATGTCGTTACAATCAAGCGTGTAGGGTACGATCAACTGATCGCGCGACGTATCAGCGTCGTCAAATTCTAACCAATACGGCAGATCATCAGCGTAACTGTCGGCGATATATTTGAAACCGCCCTCTTCAGCCGCCAGACGGATCGTATTTTCGCTGGATCGGCCCGTGTACCACCCGCGGGGACGCGATCCCACGACCTCTGTGTGCAACCGCACAGCTTCCGCGATCTGGGCGCGTTCTTCGTCGGCGGGCATGTCTTTATGTTCGACCCATTTCAGCCCGTGCGATGCGATTTCCCAACCGGCCTCAAGCATGGCTTTGACCTGTTCAGGGGCCCGTGCCAACGCGCTGGCCACACCGTAAACCGTCACCGGAAGCTGGTTCAACATCCGGTGCAGACGCCAAAATCCAGCCCGCGCACCGTATTCGTAAATTGATTCCATATTCGCGTGCCGTTGATCGGGCCACGCCGCTGCGCCGACAATCTCGGACAAAAATGCCTCGGATGCGGCGTCACCATGCAGAATGTTATTCTCGCCACCCTCTTCGTAATTAAGGACAATCTGCACGGCAATGCGTGCGCCATCTGGCCAATTTGCAGTCGGCGGCGTTGCACCATAGCCGGTCAGGTCGCGCGGATATCCTGTGGTATTGGTCATTGTGGTCCTATTTTTGCTAACGACACACTAATCTATAAAGTGGCAGGGCATTTACTGGGAATTCTTGAAAGACTGTCTCGTCACCCGTGTTTGCCTTGTGACTGTACAGTCCGCAGATAGGATGCTGAAAAAGGAGACGCTATATGTCCGGATATTTGACCACGCACGTTCTCGACACGGCCCGCGGCATGCCCGCAAAAGGCATTAAAATCGCGCTGTATAATCTTGACGGCGAACGCACACTGATCGCGCAAACCATCACCAACGAGGATGGCCGCACCGACAGCCCGATCCTTCCTGCTGGCGATTTCAAGACTGGCAAATACGAGTTGGTGTTCTTTTGCGGTGATTACCTTGAGGCAAACAATCAAGCCCACGGCGACATTAAATTTCTCGACGAGATTCCACTGCGCTTTGGCATGGACGATGGATCGGCCCATTATCACGTTCCCCTGCTGCTCTCGCCGTTCGGCTATTCGACCTATCGCGGTAGCTGAACACTTTCTTGCGCCGCGTTCATCGACGCCCCGATCCGCGTCGTCATGTATTCCATGAACAGGCGGGTTTTCGGATCTTGGCGGCGACGGTGGGTATAGAGACAGGCCATCTGGATCGGCGTCGGTGGGTTTTTTGTCGCGACAGGCACCAACCTGCCTGCGTTCAGATGCTCTGCCACCTCGAATACTGGCTTTAACGCAATTCCCTCACCCGCCAGTGCCCATTCTGTCAGCACATCGCCGTCGTCGCATTCATACCGTCCTGCGACGCGGAACCGCTGTGGTCCATCCGACGTCTGTAATCGCCACTGAAATTCCGGCGCGCCAGGGTAGCGCAAGTTCAGGCAGTTGTGCCCGTCTTTCACCAACGCCGTGCCGTCCACCGGATTGCCGCGTTCGGCAATGTATTCGGGTGCGGCCACAAGGACACGGTCACAATCCGCAATCGGTTTTATGCGTAAATTGCTGTCCGCCGGTTCACCTAAAAAGAACGAAATATCAAGACCTTCCGTCGTCAGATCAACCTTTCGATCCGTCAAACGCAAGCGGATATCAATCAGCGGATAGTCCCGCACAAATTCTGGTACCAAGGGCGCGATCAACCGCCGACCGACCCCCAATGGTGCCGCCACATAAAGGGAGCCCTTCGGGTTATCGGTGATGCCAGCGACCTGTCCTTCGGCGGTATCTACCGCCTCAAGCACCGCCACCGCGCCTGTGTAAAATGCACGACCCTGTTCGGTGGCCGTCAGGCTGCGCGTTGTGCGCTGGAACAATCGCACGTTCAAATGTTCTTCAAGCGAAGAAATCCGCGACGACGTGACCGCAGGCGAAATGCGCAGATCACGCCCAGCGGCGGACATGCTGCCAAGTTCGTAAACCCGCACAAAGGTTCTAATGTTGTCGAGATAGGACATTGTTCTGCATTTCTTGATAGAGCGACGCGTTACAACGGAATAGCAAAACAAAGCGGCCAAGGATAGGCTGAACAAAAGCGACAGGACATAAAACGGGGACTCGACATGTTTGATGCAGTAATTCTTTGGGAATGGTTCGCGTTTGCCGTGCGCTGGTTGCACGTCATCACCGCAATGGCGTGGATCGGGGCGTCGTTCTATTTCATCGCGCTCGACCTGATGTTGCGCAAGGCAGACGATCTGCCGGAAGGTGCGGCTGGCGAAGAATGGGAAGTCCACGGCGGCGGGTTTTATCACACGACCAAATACCTCGTGGCGCCTGCGCGCCTGCCCGAACACCTGACATGGCACAAATGGCAAAGCTATTGGACATGGCTGTCCGGTGCCGCCTTGTTGATGATTGTCTACTGGGTCGGCGGTGAGTTGTATCTGATCGACGCGGCCAAGGCGGACCTCGCGCTGTGGCAGGGCATCGCAATCTCGGCCCTATCGCTGACCGTTGGCTGGTTGTTGTACGATTTCCTGTGCAAATCGAAACTTGGCAATAATCCGACGGCATTGATGCTGCTGTTGTTTGTGATCCTTGTGATCATGTCCTACGGCTACAATCAGGTCTTCACGGGCCGCGCCGCGATGCTGCATCTGGGCGCATTCACCGCGACGATCATGACCGCCAATGTGTTCTTTATCATTATGCCGAACCAACGCATCGTGGTGAAAGACCTGCAAGAAGGCCGCGCACCTGATCCTAAATACGGCAAGATCGCCAAACTGCGCAGCACCCATAACAACTACCTGACGCTGCCAGTGATCTTCCTGATGCTGTCCAACCACTATCCGCTTGCGTTTGCGACGGAGTATTCATGGATCATCGCATCGCTGGTCTTTCTGACTGGGGTCACGATCCGGCACTACTTCAACACCATGCATTCAACTGGCACGGGGCCACATTGGACATGGGCCGTCACTGTGCTGCTGTTCATCATCATCGCTTGGCTGTCGACGGCGAATATGTGGGGCACCTACGCAGACGCCGAAGCACGCGGCATGACATCCTATGAGGAAAAATTTGCGCAAGCCGACGGGTTTGACGACGCGCATGACGTGGTCATGGGCCGCTGTTCTATGTGTCACGCGCGTGAACCGTCCTATTCCGACAGCCTGCTTTGGGCCCCGCGCGGCGTCTTGCTCGATACTCCTGCAGACATCGCCCGCAACGCCCGCGCGATCTACATCCAGTCCGGCGTCAGCCACGCCATGCCCCCTGCCAACGTCACGGCAATGTCTGAAAGCGACCGCGCTGCAATCGTGCGCTGGTATCGCAATGCCGGAACGTTCTAGACCTGCAGGCCAAACCTCCAAACATT
Organism: Octadecabacter sp.; assembly: GCA_017886375.1. Classification (GTDB taxonomy): domain Bacteria; phylum Pseudomonadota; class Alphaproteobacteria; order Rhodobacterales; family Rhodobacteraceae; genus Octadecabacter. The sequence goes on along the minus strand of JAGGNB010000135.1, from coordinate 13,986 downwards.
TTAATGCGAATAATTCGCAACTGCATTGACTTCCCCCCATTGGCCCCCATAACCCTTGGTGGAAACCATTGGAGAATTACGAAGAATGTCGATCCGCATCGCAGCCCTATTGTCCCTGCTCGCCACCCCCATGGCGGCGGATGAATTCAAAGTCGTCACAACATTCACCGTCATCGCAGACATGGCCCGCAACGTGGCAGGCGATTACGCAACAGTTGAATCCATCACCCGTGCTGGCGCTGAAATCCACGGATATCAGCCGACGCCGCGCGATCTGGTGCGCGCCTCTGGTGCAGACCTGATCTTGTGGAACGGGATGAACCTGGAACTTTGGTTCGAACAATTCATCGACAACCTTGGACCTATTCCCTCTGCCACGATCTCTGACGGGATTGAAACCATCTCTATCCGTCAAGGCAGCTATCAAGGCGCGCCCAACCCCCATGCATGGATGTCACTGGATAACGCACTGATCTACGTTGATAATATTGCGGCAGCAATGTCACTGCATGATCCTGACAACGCCTCTTCCTACTCTGCAAACGCCGAAATCTACAAAGCGGAAATCACAGCCGCGATTGCCCCGCTGCGCGAACAAATCCTCGCGATCCCCGAGGACGAACGTTGGCTCGTAACCTGCGAAGGCGCGTTCAGCTATCTGGCGCGCGACTTCGGCCTGAAAGAAGCCTACCTTTGGCCGATGAACGCAGATCAAACCGGAACCCCGCAACAAGTGCGCAGCGTCATCGACATTGTGCGCGAAAACAATGTCCGCGCCGTGTTCTGTGAAAGCACCGTCAACACCGACCCCGCACAACAAGTGGCACGCGAAACCGGCGTGGCCTACGGCGGCGTGTTGTATGTGGACAGCCTGTCGTTGGAAGACGGCCCCGTCCCGACCTACATCGACCTGCTGCGTGTCACCACTGAAACCATCGTTAAGGGGCTGACGGAATGAACACGCCTGACACATTGCCACCACCTGCCCCGCATCAAACGTCCAAGAACCAAGCGGGGCTTTATGCCGATGGCCTCACCGTCACCTACCGCAATGGTGTGACCGCCCTGCAAAACGCGAGCTTTGCGATCCCGCGCGGCACCATCGCTGCACTTGTTGGTGTTAACGGCGCGGGAAAGTCCACACTTTTCAAGGCGATTATGGGTTTTTTGCCCGCCGCCGCAGGTGAAATCAGTGTCCTTGGCCAGTCGGTAAATCAAGCGATCAAAGCGGGCATCATTGCCTACGTACCACAAGCCGAAGAAGTTGATTGGTCCTTTCCAGTACTCGTCAGCGACGTCGTGATGATGGGCCGTTACGGACACATGGGGATGCTGCGCCGCCCCAAACCTATCGACTTTGAAGCCGTCAAGAGTTCGCTGGAACGCGTCGGCATGACCGAGTACCGCGACCGCCAAATCGGTGAACTTTCGGGCGGCCAGCGCAAACGCGTCTTTCTTGCGCGCGCACTGGCGCAAAACGGCCAGGTTATCTTGCTTGATGAGCCATTTACCGGCGTCGATGTGCATACGGAAGAAGCGATCATTACTTTGCTGCGCGAACTGCGCGACGAGGGTCGCGTCATGCTGGTATCCACCCACAACCTCGGCTCTGTGCCGGAGTTTTGCGACCAAACCGTGCTGGTCAAAGGCACTGTGCTGAACTTCGGCCCGACGAGCGAAGTGTTCACCAAAACCAACCTCGAAGCCGCGTTCGGCGGTGTGCTGCGCCACTTCGTTCTGGGCGGCGATGATCTGCACGACGATGACGACCAACGCAAAGTCACCATCCTGACCGACGACGAACGCCCGTTCGTCATTTACGACGATCAAACCCGCACACAATCTGACGTCGGTGGTGAAAAGGTCGGGGGCGATAAGCCTGAATGACCTACCTGCTTGAACCCTTCACCTACACGTTCATGCTAAACGCGATGTTTGTGTCCGCACTGGTCGGCGCTGTTTGTGCGTTTCTGTCGTGTTATCTGATGCTTAAAGGCTGGTCTTTGATTGGGGATGCACTGTCTCATTCCATCGTTCCCGGTGTCGCGGGGGCCTATATGTTGGGCCTGCCGTTCGCCTTGGGCGCGTTTTTGTCGGGTGGTTTGGCAGCAGCCGCGATGCTGTTTCTCAACCAACGCACGGGGCTTAAAGAGGACGCGGTCATCGGTCTCATCTTCACCAGCTTCTTCGGGCTTGGCCTGTTTATGGTCTCCGTTTCGCCAGTCGCGGTGGACGTGCAAACCATCATCCTCGGCAACATTCTGGCGATAACGCCCAGCGACACGATCCAGCTGTCAATCATCGGGATTGTCTGCCTTGTGGTGCTTCTGGCCAAGTGGAAAGACTTGATGGTGGCATTCTTTGATGAAAACCACGCGCGCTCCATTGGGCTGCGACCCGACCGTCTGCGGTTCATGTTTTTCGTCCTTCTGTCAGCCGCCTGCGTCGCAGCGTTGCAAACCGTTGGCGCGTTCCTTGTGATCGCCATGGTCATCACGCCCGGTGCGACGGCCTATCTGCTCACGGACCGTTTCCCGCGTTTGTTGGTGATTGCCGTCACAATCGGTTCCCTGTCCAGTTTCTTTGGCGCCTACATTTCTTATTTCCTCGACGGGGCTACAGGCGGCATCATCATCTGCCTGCAAACATCCGTTTTCATCCTCGCGTTTTTCTTCGCCCCCAAACACGGGCTTCTGGCATCGCGCCGCCGCGCTGCGGAGGCCCTTAAAACATGATCGAAAGCCTTAGTGATCTTCTCATCCCGTTCCAGTTCCCGTTCATGCACGGCGCGTTCTACATCGCACTGCTGATCGGCCCGCCGACCGCGTTGTTGTCGTGTTTCCTCGTCCTAAAAGGCTGGTCGCTGATGGGCGACGCGGTGTCCCACGCGGTACTGCCGGGCGTTGTGGTCGCCTATATCATTGGCATTCCCCTCATCATCGGGGCGTTTGTCGCGGGCATGATCTGCTCACTTTTGACCGGATACCTCGACGCGAACTCCCGCGTGCGCCAAGACACCGTCATGGGCGTTGTGTTCTCGGGCATGTTTGGGCTGGGGTTGGTTTTATATACGAAGATTGAAACCAACATCCACCTCGATCACATCTTGTTCGGCAACATGCTCGGCGTTGAAACCGTGGACTTGTGGACATCGGGTATCATCGGAATTTTCGTATCCGCCGCTCTGCTGATCACTTGGAAAGACTTGCTGCTCAACGCGTTTGACCCCGCACAGGCCCGCGCCATAGGTCTGCCGACCAAACTTCTGCACTACGGATTGCTCACAATCTTGTCGCTGACAATCGTCGCGACGCTCAAGGCTGTCGGCCTGATCCTCGCCATTGGCCTCCTCATCGCGCCGGGCGCCATCGCATTCCTGATCACGCGGCAATTCCGGCATATGCTTGTGGTGGCGGTGATCGTGTCAACATTCTCACTGGTGACAGGTGTTTACCTTAGTTTCTGGATTGGCTCTGGCCCCGGCCCGACGGTCATTTTGACCCTTACCACCCTATTCATTGTGGCCTTTATCTTTCGCATGTTGCGCAACAAAGCCCGCGAGGCCCAAAGCATATGACCTTCATCGCGCTGCTGGCCTCTGCGGGCCTTATCATCATCGCCGCTGTGCATCTTTTGTGGGCACTTGGGATTTGGTGGCCGATAAAGGATGAGACCGCATTGGCCCGCGCCGTTGTCGGGTCAAAAGGCATCAAAAAGATGCCCAGTGCGACGTCCTGTTCATTGGTCGTAGTTGCGCTGTTGTTCGCCGCCGCTTGGCCGTGGTTTCCCGATACCACCCTCAAATCTCTGGGTCTGTTTGGCATCGCGGTGGTCTTTCAATTGCGCGCCATCGCCGCCTACGCACCCCTGATGAAACGCGCCACACCTGAACAGCCTTTTCGACGGCTGGACGAAACCTATTACGCGCCACTATGCATGGTTTTCGGCGTGATATTTATGGTCCTCGCAGGGGTATCGGCGGCCTAAGAAGATAGCTAAGGTTTTTGTATGATAGATAAAAACCCAAATTTCACCCCGCAAGAATACCAAGCCCGCATCGCCAAAACCCGTGCGGCAATGGAAGCGGCGCAACTTGACGCGATCTTTGTAACTGATCCGTCGAATATGTCTTGGCTGACCGGATATGACGGCTGGTCGTTTTACGTGCATCAAGGCGTCGTGCTGACGATGACGGGCGACCCGATCTGGTGGGGCCGCGCGATGGATGCCGTTGGTGCTGGACGCACCGTGTTCATGAAAGGCGGCGACACGATCCGTGGCTACGACGACACCTTCGTGCAAAACCCCGACAAACATCCGATGCAGGAACTAGCCGCCTTGCTGGCCGAACACGGCTTGGACCGTTCGCGCATCGGTGTCGAGATGGACAATTACTACTACACAGCCGCGGCCCACGCGACGCTGACATCCAGTTTGCCCAATGCGACGTTCAAGGACGCAACGGGCCTTGTGAATTGGCAGCGTGCCGTGAAATCCAACCAAGAGATCGTATACATGCGCCGCGCCGCGCGCATCGTTGAAGCCATGCACGCCCGTATTCTTGAACTCGTCGAACCGGGCCTGCGCAAGAACGATCTGATCGCCGAAATTTACGCCACGGGCATGCGCGGTGCGGATGGGCATTGGGGCGACTACCCTGCGATTGTGCCGATGGCGCCGTCCGGAATGGACGCAACCGCACCGCATCTGACGTGGGACGGCAGACCAATGGTCAAAGGCGAGGCCACGTTCTTTGAGATTGCAGGCGCACACAAACGCTATCAATGCCCACAATCACGCACAGTGTTCTTGGGCAATGTGCCGCTAAAATACCAACAGGCCGAAGCCGCCGTTCTCGATGCGATCGACGCCGGTCTGGAACAGGCAAAACCGGGTAACCAAGCGCAAGATATCGCCAACGCCTTCAACGCGGCGCTGAACAAGGCAGGTTTTGAAAAGGACGGGCGCTGCGGCTACGCCATCGGCATCAGCTACCCGCCCGATTGGGGGGAACGCACGATCTCGTTTCGCGCTGGCGACACGACCGTTCTGCAGGCCGGAATGACGTTCCACTTCATGCCAGCCCTGTGGCTGGACGACGGCGGGCTTGAGATCACCGAACCGATCCTGATCACGCCAACCGGCCATGAATGCCTGTGCGACACGCCCCGCAGTCTTTGGGTCAAACCATGATGGTCTTGTCCCGGTTTAGGTCCAGTCTCTTTCGAGCAATGTTTGCTATGAAGGAGACAAGGAATGGCCACGAGATACACCGACGAGTTCCAACGTGATGCAGTGCGCATCGCAACCACCAGTGGCCTAACGCGGCCTCAGGTTTCATCTGATTTGGGTGTTGGGCTTTCGACCCTGAACAAGTGGGTTCAGAAACGCCTGCACGATGATTTGATGATCGTCATTGTTGCGCCAGTGGTCCGAGCGACAATGGCGATGCCCTGATGAATATGTGGAACGGGAGAACGAACGCCTTCGCAAGGAAGTCCACCTGCTGCGAGAGAAGAGGGAAGTGTTACAGGAACTGGGGTTGCAGGTAGGCCACCCGTTGCCCGGCAGTGGATGAGCGGAAAAGGCAATTGTTACGACAATTTCATGGTTGAGACGTTCTTCAAATCACTCAAGGCAGAGCTGATTTGGCGCAACCGTTGGGAAACCAGACGCCAAGCAAAAGGGGCGATATTCCAGTATATTAATGGGTTCTACAATCCACGACGGCGGCACTCGTCGTTAGCTGGCAAAACCCCTTGGTCTTCGATCGAAAGGCTGCATAAATGAACGGAGAGGTCGGTACAAAAGCGTGACAGGTCCAGATTGCGCACATGTACCGCCGTGAGGACCGTCTACGGAGGGCGATGTACACTCATTAGATGCGTAACAGAGTCAGAAAACTTCTTTATTCAGAAATCGGGACCAAAGCCATATTGTCGCCTGATTTTCGGGTAATGTGATGGTTAATTGCTCCGACTGTCCCCAAAGGATCAGTTTTTGAGAGCCGAGTTTTCTGGAGCACCTTATGTTAATACTGGCTGTCGACGATGATCCCATCATCCTTGAGCTACTTCAGCATTACGTGAACTCGCTGGCGGGCCACGAACTCGTCACCGCAGAGAGCGTCGCGGATGCTTTAGAGATCTTCAAACACGAAACACGCCGCTTCGATTGCTTCCTCGTGGACATTCAGATGCCAGACATTGATGGAATCGAGTTCTGCAGAGCGTTGCGAGAGACAAATGTCTATCAACGCACCCCGATCCTGATGCTGACTGCTATGTCTGAGAAATCCTACATTGATAGTGCGTTCAGCGCCGGGGCGACTGACTACATCACAAAGCCTTTCGAGATTAACAGCCTCAAGGGCCGCTTGAGTTTGGTCGAACAGATCGCTGCAGATGCCCAATCGAAGACAGTGGATCGCCCAACGTCGGGACCCACTGGGGATCGGACACGCCAAGACCAACAAAACATCGACCTGCATCAGGCACTGCCTATTTATGACGTCGACGGCGTCATCGAAAATCACGCCATGGAAAACTACGTCACGCAGCTCTCGCGCAAATCGCTTTGCGGTTCAGTTGTGCTGGGATTTACCGTTCGCCACGCCACGGATTTGTTTTTCAACCTTTCATCCTATGACTTCTCGTGTGTGATCACCGACGTCGCCGAAGCAATTGCAGACTGCCTTTTACCCACGCAAAGACTGGTTTCATATGCCGGTAATGGCACTTTCGTTTGTGTTGTCGAAGGCGCAACTACAATTGATGTCGATCGATTGGTGGATCAAATGAATATTTATATCCGCTCCATGGAGCTTTCAACGAGTGATGGCACCGCGCTGGAGGTCCGCATTTGTGCTGGACAACCGAACCGTTTGGTCTGGCGCAAAGGTGGAGCAGCTGTAGAGGCGTTACGTGAGGCGCATATAAGTGCAGAGCAGGCCGCAGACCAGCGTGACAAGGATATGAACCGCTTGTGGCTCAAGAAGCAGCTAGTATGATCGAGCTTGACTTGAACACCGGTCTCGCGCCGATAAGAGATCGGTTTCTTCTGCTTTTATCCGAACGTCAGGACAGCATTCAACAAAACCTTGAGCTTGCGATCCAATCTGATGATCTCGCGGATCAATATCTCGCCCACATCGAAGTGACCCTGCATAAAATTGCGGGTTCTGCCGGCACGCTGGGTTTCAGCGAACTTGGCGATCGCGCCAAAGCAACTGAAGCCAACATTATTTCTCAGCGCATAAACGGAGCAACCCAGTATCGCGATATCTATTTTGACATTATCGCGTTTCTGGAATGTTCGATAGAAGCGACATGTCCCGCAGCTTAGCGACCAACGCATCCCACACGATCCAAGTTAGGCCTATTCGGTGTGCGTTTTCAACAAATCCATAATATCTTTCCCAAGAGTTACTGGATCGAAAGGCTTTTCTATGACACCTAACGCTCCGGTTTTCTTGAACTGATCTATCTCGCTCGGTTGAACCCGTGCCGTCATATAGATCGCCGGAATATTCGCGAGATGCTCAAACTTTCTCAACTCAGCGAGGGTTTCTGGACCGGTCTTCCCGGGCATCATGACATCTAACAGCAAAACATCAGGCTTCGTCTCTGCTGCGGTCGCGATCGCTGCTTCACCACAATCCTGCTGTATAACGGTAAAATCGCCCATCATCTCAAGCGCCATCTTCGCTATGTCTCGGATGTCTTCGTCATCTTCCACATGTAGAATAATCATCAGTCGCTCCCGCTTTTGTTCGCTTTCACCGCAACTTTACCAACAACTGCGGGCAGATCGACATGAAATGTCGACCCCACCCCTTCTTGGCTTTCAAAACTGATTTTTCCACCTTGGTTTTCTACAATCGCCTTAACAATGCTGAGACCAAGACCGGTTCCCCCTGTTGCCGCACGATTCTTCGAGCCAACTTGCATAAATCTGCCGAATAGCGACTTTTGGTCGCTTACGGGTATACCCTCACCGTTATCTATAATGCTGATCCGGTTCAACTGGCCATGCAGTTTTAATTGGACAGTTACACGTCCACCTGCGGGCGAAAACTTGATCGCATTGGAGAGGAGGTTCACCAAGACCTGAACGATCCGGTTCGGATCAATATTGGATATGAGCCCTTCATCCTGAACATCTACGTCCACCTGTACGTCAAACCGATCACGAAACCCCACGATCGCCTCAACAGAGTCGTTCACGGTCTCAATCAATTCAATTTCGGTATTGTCGAACACCATTGCACCATCTTTAATCTTATCCAGATCAAGGATGTCGTTGATGATGAGGATCAGGCGATCAGCGTTCCGTTGGGCAATTTCGACCATCTGCAGCGCTTTGACTGAAACATCTCCCGCCGCTCCGGAAAGGATCAAACCCATCGCGCCCTTAATGGCTGTCAACGGGGAGCGCAGCTCATGGCTCACTGTGGACACCAGTTCGTTCGTCTTCCGGTCTACCCCTGCCCGCGCCGACACGTCCCTAAAAATAGCCACCAAAAGGGGTTCGGATCCCGAACTCCACATGATCTGCAAGCTCACATCAAACTCAAAATCCAGGTGACAAACCTCAAGCCTGACCACGTCCCGGTCGTGACTGGAAAGTTCAGCAATTTGTGCTTTTAGATCCACGGCCGAAACGCCGGTCAAAAACTCAGCGTCAAATTGACTTGCGTTATTTTGATTGATGTCATCTTTCAGGCGAAGGGCGGATTTGTTTAACTGACAAATGGTAAGTGTCTTTGGATCAATAACGAAAGCTGGATCTGACAAGTCATTGAAAAACCGCCCTGTGTTTAGTTCCGGCGGAGACTGATGTGCGTGATTGGTATTTTCCAACATTAAACCTACTAAATTTCTAACTACATTTCTAAAAACGTACTTTTCTTTTCCCTAAAACGGGCCAGCGGACTCCATTTTGTGTATCACAATGGCTTTCTGCTTCAAAATAATAAGTTTGGGAAGGGTTATACGAAAGATATTATGCAGAAATAGAAATTATTTCCATCAATACTATGATATCATTTAGGTTTTTTCGTGACTTTGTCAACTCCAAATCAAATCGTACATCCTGAATTCGGGACTCGTTGTCGAACAAACCGATGCCCCGTGCATTGGGCTGTAATTCAGCGATATCGTCAAGTATATCCCTACCGTGAATAACCGGAATATCCCGATCAATGACAATCACATCAAACACGTACTCTTGCATTGAAAGCCGCGCCTCTTGTGGTGTTCGCACTGAGGTCATCATGGCATTACTGCCCAAACCGCGACGCAAGATCTCCGAAAAGCCTCTGTCATCGTCAAGATGTAAAAATTTGAAACGCCTCCCACTCAAGACCGCGCGCTGTACTTTGGGTTCACCAAATTGCCAACTTCAGCCAAAGGTAACGTGAACCAGAACACAGTTGGAGAATTGGCCTTGCTCGTGAAGCCGATCTTTCCATCCATACGTTCGACGATCTGGCGAGCGATATTCAAGCCCAAGCCAGTGCCACCCTTTGCGCGGGTATCCGACGAGTCAGCTTGTGAAAACGGTTGAAAAATACGTGACTTGAAATCGTCCGGTATTGTCGGACCTGAGTTCAATATACAAACCAGCGCTTGGCCAGAGACCTCCTCAAGGCGAACATGGATTTTTGTGTCATCGTGGGAATATTTACAGGCATTTGAAAGCAGATTCACAATGACCTGCTGCGCGCGACTTGCATCGATCATTGCAAGAACTTCCGCTTCGGGCGTCTCCAACACCAATTCGACATTATGTTGTGTGGCAAACGGTAACATCTGTTCGACAGCGTCTCGCAAAAGTTGCGCTAAGCAATTCGGCTCAACGAAGAACTCGACGTCTCCGGAACTGATCTTCTCCAGATCAAGAATATCGTCAACCAACGCAGCCAGGCGGTCGGTGTTGGCTGCGGCTATCTCTAACAGCCGTTCCGCGCCTTTGGGCATCCTGTCGACCTTTGCAACACGCAACAAACCGAGCGCACCTTTAATTGACGTAAGTGGCGTTCTGAGCTCATGGCTGACGGTTGCCACAAATTCCGACTTCATCTTCTCAGCGTTCTTTTTCTCACTGATATCAAATATCTGGACAATAAAGATGTCCTCATTCTCAACAGGGTCAAATGTCCATGCCACACTCAAAAGCCCCCAGAACGGCGGCCCACTTTTGGGAATGATCTGGTATTCACCTTGGACGGATGATTGGTTCTTACGTTTCAGTTCGTCAATCTCTTGCAACAAGCCGAAAAGATCTTTGTTTGAGACGAGATCACGGAACTTCATTTTACCACCCAGCTCTTCATCTGAATAGCCAGTCATCTCACAGAGAGCTTGGTTCTTACCCCGAAACTCACCATCGTTATTGAACAGTGCCATTCCGACTGGAGCGTGCTCAATAACCAGCTCGAACCGCTCTCGGCTCTCGCGCAGGGCATCAAGGGCATTGCGCAGTTCAGTTACATCGGTTTGCGCCCCGAGCAATCGCAAAGCCACCCCGTCATGGTCACGTTCCACGACAACGGCGTCGGATTTCATCCACCTAGTAGCGCCGTTTTCGCATCGTATCCGATATTCTGCGATGGAGCGATGCGTCAGACCATCGATGCACGCACGGTCCGATGCCATTAAGGCCATAAGGTCGTCGGGATGAACACGCGACGAAAACAACTTTTGAGCATCTGCGTCGGCAGCACTAGCAGGGATTCCCATCAACTTACGCCAACTATCTGAAACTATTGATACGTTTGTTCGTAAATCAATATCAAAAACGCCAATATGAGCACCATCCAGAGCGAGGTTCCAACGGGCTTCGTTCGCCGCAAGCCGGCGGGCGCTCTCTTCACTTTCGCTAACATCCTGAACCAGAATTGTCGTCCGTGCCTGATCGTCGGCCGTCACCCAATTATTCCGTTCGACCATCAGACGAAGTTGAGGCCGATCCGGAACGCGCCCAGGCTGCGCTGCGGCGTTCGGAAATGCCGGATCACTTTGGAAAGTAATGATGTTTCCGATCAGGTCCCCAATAGATACATTTTCGACACCGAAGAGATTTTTTGCGGCGTCATTCGCAGATATAATGCGATCATTTGAATCCAGTACGAAGATGGAGATAACCGCATTATCGATAACGGACTGCGCCTCCTCACTTTTGGCGCGCAACAAACTCGTTTTGCGGGCAACGTTAATCTCGATACGAGCCTCCCGTTCCGAAATTATTCGCATGATAAACGCAAGCAAAAGGGCAACAATAATACCCGATGATAAGACGATCCATTTCAAGAACGCTGGGTTTGCCTTCTCAAAGTCAGGGGTGCTTTTCCACATCAGTGTCCATTCACGACCAAATACCGCAATCTTGCTTGTGACCTCAAACTGAGGATCAAACCGGGCATCGTGCGGTGTGGAGTAGCTGGGGATCAGTTCGCCAAGCGGCCCTACCCCATCATAAACCGACAGATAGGCGACCCGATCCTGCTGCTTTGTCAAAGAACTGAACAGCGTTTCTCCAATAAAAGGCATGTAAATCCAGCCAAGGAAGTCACTATTGGGGGACTCTTGCATCAAAGCATCGGGTTGAAACGCATAAAGAGGGCGCAGTAAAAGATATCCACCCGCGCTTGAACCATCCTGAACCAATTCAATCAGGGGTGTTAGCTGAACGGTATTACTTTCCCGCGCGCGCTCAGCCGCCACCCTACGGGCTTCATCGAAGCTGATATCCAAGCCCAAGGCCGCACCATTTGCGTCCAATGGTTCGATGAATTGCACAACATAACGCTCGTCTTGTCCGGTAACCGGATGAATTGGCGGGATAACAAGACCATTTTCCAATGTATGTTCGAGAGGATCATAGCCCGCACGTTCATCCACCAAGGCAATATAGCCAACACCCAAAATCTCCGGCAACCGTGCCTCGATATCAAGTGTATTGACGTAAATTTCCCACTCTTGCGCGGTCACCAATGACGACGCCGCGAACAACGCCGCAGCACCGTCGAGCGTTCTGACATAACCATCGAGCCGATCGATCAATGTATGATGAATGTCTTCCGTGTGGCTTTCAAAGGCGTCCTGTATTCGGTTTCTCTCTAATTGATCAAGGAAAGCGGCAAGTATTGCCGCCATGAGGACAACCATTACAAAAACAAGCAGCTGGGCTCTTCTTGACCACGTCACTTAATCCGCCCCATAGCCGACGCGCACATCGCACGCGGTTCTCAAAAATAATGGAAAAACCAAAAATAACTAAAACTAGCACTATAAGCATGCACCTAAAGGTTGGCGTGGCCTACGCAGAAAAAATACTCATAATTGATCCGAAACTCTTTGACATGATTACAAAGCCAAATGGCTAAAATCGCGTCAACACCAATTACAAATAGCCGCAATACCTTTTCTAGGTCATTCAAATTGCGTTGCACTAAAGTTCAATCATTGTGCCATTTTGTATAAACAAAAAGTTGCTCCAAGAACTTATAACGCAAAAATTGTTCTACATATTGGTAACAAGTGAGGGAGTCATGGTCAAGCATGTACCGTTGGAAGACTAGTGTCCAATCTTTCAATTCTGCACATAAATTCAAGCTTAGGTTGATCTGCCGATCGCTGTATAAATGACGGCAGCGAAAGGTCATTATGCGTTGCGAATAGTGGGACCGATTAACAAATGGGTAAATTTTCATCTCAAAAAATGACTACTTGCGACTTATACTATGACGGAAATCTAAATGCCGTCTTTTCCACCATGCATTCGTTTTTCAGCCATATTACTTCTTGGTCTCAATTTTGGACTGCACCAGTTGTGTTTTTGAAATATGCGATCAGCCACGATGAGGCCATTACCGCTAGCATCACAGTCTTGGCAATAGTTACGCTCAGACCAGTATGCACACGGCGAATAGTTGCCACATTGCCCCTTTATCGTGCGGCATAGTAAATATTTCAGATCACGATCACAGTGATGATGATCATAAGAAGCAAATATGTTGACAGGGATACTATAAATTCGACGTGGACATCCGGGCGAAGGTAGACGAAAATGACCGCGATCCATGTGTGGCGTCTCCACGCTGGCGAGGGAGGGCAAACCCTCACAAAACCAACCAGTCGAGTTTTTTGTTTCGCGGCTCCCGTCGCCTTTTTTGTCTTTATTAGGTACTAGAAAATGCAGTATTTTCGAATTCTATTGATGGGATAGAAAGGATGTCTGTAATTCGTCCAGAATACCAGACAGAACTAAATATAAACTTCCCCTATTGATAATTTTGGATGGGCTAGTAACAGCACATGAAATCTAACTTCTTAAACGCACTATCTGAATGCGTCCGAATTGACGCTGGCATCCCAGCAGTACAGATGGCAATCGCGACTTTTCTCGTGGTCAGCGCTCTGGCATTTTGGAGCCGAACCCAAATCAGCCTGCCCGGTCGTAGATGGTTCACCTATAGCACATTGGCGATGCTCTGGTGGCTGGCCGCAGTCGGGATCGAGCTGTCGGTCTCAACACTGCCCTGTACAGTATCTTGGGCACAGGTCGCTTGGGTTGGGATCATATTTCTCCCGACATTCTGGTGTTTTTTCCTATATGAATATGCCTTTTCGAAAAAGGTGCCGCCTGGTTTGGTCTGGATCGGAGCGGCGTTTCTGCCGTCAGCGTTCCTTGCACTCGTGATGACCAATACATTTCATGGGCAGCTTTATGGATCCGACACGCGGCTCATCGATGATGGCATAAAATCCTACACGTTTTTCGATCATGGCCGATTATTCTTTGTCCTGATAAGTTACCTTTATCTTATTATCGTTGGAACGTGCGTTGTGGCTGGCGGCGCCTTACTAAAAGCAAGCCCAGCCGTCAGAAGCTTTTTCGTCAAGCTTTTTCTGACGACAATTATTCCCGTGACCACCAATATACTTTACGTCTTTTATGGGTTCACTCTGTTCGGCACAGACT
>JAGGNB010000008.1 GCA_017886375.1 Octadecabacter sp. | reverse complement strand
CATTTTATGCCCGCCCCCTTTGATCAACAGCCCCTCCGCTGCGCAGCGTTGGATCGCAGCGCCAAGATCAATGCCAGAGACAGATCGACCCGACCCTTTACCAATGTCGCCGTCTAAACCGATCACAATTGCGGGGCGGTTGCTGGCTTCTTTCAAGCGTGCCGCAACGATGCCGACGACGCCGGGGTGCCAGCCTTCGCCAGCGGCCCAGACAAGCGGTCTGTCGGTGCCGCGCTGTTCGGCCTGCTCAATCGCCATTTCGCGGACTTGATTTTCGATCTCACGGCGCTCTGTGTTCAGCTCATCAAGGCGCTCTGCCATCGATTGCGCCTCACGCGGGTCGGTGGTTGCCAGCAAGCGCGCACCAAGGTCGGCTTTGCCAATCCGCCCGCCTGCATTGACCCGCGGGCCAAGCAAGAACCCGAGATGATAGGACGAAGGCGCGGTATCCATGCGGGCGACATCCGCCAGCGCCACCAGCCCCACCCGCTGGCGCCGCGCCATCACGGTCAAACCTTGGCGCACAAAGGCGCGATTGACGCCGATCAGGGGCGCAACATCGGCAACCGTGCCAAGTGCCACAAGATCCAGCAGGGACATGAGGTCAGGTGTTTTGGACCCCGCGTCGCGCAGTTGGCGGTTCGCCTCGACCAGCACCAAAAATACGACACCGGCCGCACATAAATGCGCCAGATCGCCGGATTCATCCTGACGGTTCGGGTTCACCACGGCCAAGGCTGGCGGCAGGGTTTCCCCGCCGAGGTGGTGATCCAACACCACAACGTCCGCGCCCTTCGCGGCCGCAATCGGGCCATGGGACAAGGTGCCACAATCAACGCAAATGATCAGATCGTGATCGCGCGCGAGTGCTGACATCGCGTCGTCGTTGGGACCATAGCCTTCGTCGATGCGGTCAGGCACATAAGGGTCGGGGTTACACCAAAGCCGCGCAGCCAGTCGATCAGCAAGGCGGCGGATGTGCCGCCGTCGACATCATAATCCGCAAAGATCGCGATTTTTTGGCCGCTGTTGGCAGCCGCCACGATGCGCGCAGCGGCGGGTTCCATGTCGCGCAGGGATCGCGGGTCTGGCATCAAGTCGCGCAATGTCGGCGCAAGAAACGAGGCTGCATCTTGCGCAGTAATCCCCCGTCGCACCAATGTGCGACAGACAGGCAAAGGCAGTGCTGTATCCTGCGCCATCGCTTCGGCCAAACGGTCATCCTCAACGCTCGGTCCGACCCAGCGTCGTCCCGTCGTCGACTGCGCCACATCCAAGAACGCGCGCGCGATATTTGGTGTCTCATTCATCACGTCACACCATATGGACCGCGACGAGGATTCGCCACGGCCCATCTTGTTTGGTTCACAAAAACCGTCTTACTGATTGTCTTGCGCGGTTTGATAAATCTTACGCAGCAAATTCCAATTTTCAGGTGTGCCGCGCAGGCCGCAGGCGCATGTGGTTAGGCTTGAATGGGGTTGCGATAGCTCATGCGGCGCACCGATCCGGTTTTGGATCGCATCAGGATTGTCTCAGCCGTCAGAAATCCAGGCTCGCGTTTTATGCCGTGTAACAGTGATCCGTCCGTCACGCCTGTCGCGGCAAAAATCACATCCGACGTTACCATATCGTCGCGGGTGTAGACGCGATCAAAGTTGGTGATGCCGGCTTTGGTCGCGCGGGCCCGTTCGTCGTCATTGCGAAACAACAATTTGCCAAACATCTGTCCGCCCATGCATTTCAATGCAGCCGCGGCCAACACGCCCTCGGGCGCGCCGCCACTGCCCATGTACATATCAATGCCGGTTGTCGCGGCCTCGGCGCAATGCATCACGCCTGCCACATCGCCGTCAGTGATCAAACGGATCGCGGCACCCGTGCTGCGCAATTGTTCGATCATTTCTTCGTGGCGCGGGCGTTCCAGCACGCAGACCGTGATGTCTTGCGTCGAACAGCCCTTGGCGGTGGCCAGCGCAGACACCCGTTCGCTGGGCGACATATCCATCGTCACAACACCGTTTCGAAAGCCCGGACCCACAGCCAACTTGTCCATGTAGACGTCGGGTGCATGCAACATCGATCCGCGCGGGCCCATTGCGATCACCGTCAGCGCGTTGGGCATGTCTTTTGCCGTCAACGTGGTGCCTTCCAATGGGTCGAGCGCGATGTCCACGCCGGGGCCTTTGCCGGACCCGACCTTTTCACCAATAAACAACATCGGCGCTTCGTCGCGTTCGCCTTCGCCGATCACCACGACCCCCGCAATGTCGAGCTTGTTAAGCTGTTCGCGCATCGCGTTGACCGCCGCTTGATCCGCAGCCTTTTCGTCGCCACGTCCGATCAGGGCCGCGCTGGCAAGGGCGGCTGCCTCGGACACACGGGCGAGGCCAAGGGAAAGCGTGCGGTCATTAAAGTCTGTCGAGGCCATGGTATGCGTCCTTTTATCTGTTGCCCTTGGCTTAGCCCGATACCGGGGCGTGCGACAAGACTGGGTGCGCTAACAGTCGCATGCTTTTCATCAAACAGGGGCGTGGCAGACCATTTCGACATTGTTGCCATCAGGATCAAGCACGAACGCGCCGTAGTAGTTCGCGTGATAATGTGGCCGAAGTCCGGGTTCACCGTTGTCGGTGCCACCCGCGACGATGGCGGCGTAATAAAAGGCATCGACTTGCGCGCGGGTCGGGGCCGCAAACGCGATGTGAATTGGCGGCGATTGCGCCGGTCCCTCGCTTAGCCAGAATGTCGCGCGGTCTTGTCCAAAACCGCCGACCTTGACGCCGTCTGTAAAGTCTTCGGGGATCATTGCCAGAAGTGAGCCACCAATTGGCTTAAGCACGGCTGTGTAGAACCTTTCGGCGGCTGCGAAATCGGTAACGCTGATGCTTATGTGATCTATCATGGCGTTATGGATTTGTGTGCTGGGGAAACCGCAATCCGTCGCGCGGCCACAGCCAAACCGATGAGCGCCACTAGTCCAATCAAACACGCGACGCGTAGGATATTGGCAATATCATCGTAGGGCATCGTGCCTGCGTCGGTGGTAGAAATTGCACCAAACGCGAGGGCAGTGGCAAAGACCAGTCGACCTGCGAAACTTTTCAGCGATAGCCACGTAGCACGGCTGTCATCGTTGAGCAGCGGTTGAATACGGCCAAGAATAAAGGGACGTGACAAGGCATCCGGCACCATACGCAAAAGCAAGAAAGCCAGCACGATGACGCTGTCTGTCAGGGCCATGACGCCGGAAATTGCAATTTGCAGCGCGAAGGCAGACAGGAGCATCAGCGGCAAGCCAAGCGCGCGGCGCAATTGTAGCGCCAGCAATGACACCGCAACGGAAATTCCCATCATCAAGGCGGTCACAGCGCCGCTCACGAGGGGGGCGGAGGCGGCGAGGCCGAGGTCATTCAGGGCCTCAAGAATGAACGGCTGGCCAAACACGAACGGCAAGTGGCTAAAGCCATACATCAAGACACCAAGCACGAAGAACCACAACAAGACGGGGTTTTGAAAACTTGCGCCCAGACCGCCGAGGCGGAGCAGCTCTGATCCCTCATTGGTGGCGCTGTTGCGCGGTGGTTCGACGAAACGCATGGTAATCCAGAACAGCCCACCAAAGGCCAACGCGCCGCCAACGAAGGGCAATCGGGGGTCAATCAGCGCCAACGCGCCGCCTGTTAGCGCAGATAGGGCGAGGGCGGAAAACGAATAGCGCCACGCAATGATTTCTTGGGTTTCGATCTCATCCGCGCGCCCCGTCGCGGCAAGGCTTTCATATAACATCGCTTCATCGGTGCCACTGGCAAATGCCATACTTGCACCGATCAGAACCTGACCTGCAGCAAAAACTGCGAAACTGTCACCAATGGCGAGCAAAAAAGAACCGCCCAGACCTGCAATCGCACTGGCGATGAGGGTCTTTTTACGACCCAACCGGTCGGACATATAGCCAGACGGAACTTCAAGCAGGGTGGTGGCGACATCGTAGACCGCATAAAGCAGGATGGCTTCGGTCGCGGACAACACGTTCTGGAAATACAGAAACCAAACAGCCTGCCAAAAGATCAGGCTGCGCAGAAAACGCGACCAGCGATAAAGCTGGATGTTGCGGATGATGGCGACTGTCATGGGGTAACCCTAGCAGGTCATCCCATTGATGCTAGTCACCTTTTAAGCCAGTCACCTTCTAAGCCAGTCGACTTCTTAACTAGTCGACTTCTTCGATGCGGATTGCGACAGGGTCACCCAACACA
Organism: Octadecabacter sp.; assembly: GCA_017886375.1. GTDB lineage: Bacteria > Pseudomonadota > Alphaproteobacteria > Rhodobacterales > Rhodobacteraceae > Octadecabacter. The sequence goes on along the minus strand of JAGGNB010000008.1, from coordinate 17,474 downwards.
ACGGATGTTTTAGTCATCGCCTCGAGCGCTTCGTCCAATGCTGTGCGCGTGATTTTGTGGGTGACAATCAACACCGGCGCAGATGTATCTGCGTGGCCGTATTGTTTCATCCGATCAATCGACACGCCGGCATCGCCCAGGACGGCGGCGACTTTGGCAAGCGCGCCAGGTTTGTCGACGAGCTGCATGCGCAAATAGTAGGGTGCAGGGACCGCAGCCTTGGCGGGTCGGGCTTTTCGCAGGCTCGTCGCGGGCTGACCGAAGGTCGGCAGACGCAGACCGCGGGCAATGTCGATGATATCGGACAACACAGCGGAGGCGGTGGGCCCTTCACCAGCACCCGCGCCGCGCAGCACAATCTGGCCCACAGCATCGCCTTCGATGACAACCATATTGGTGCCACCTTCAAGTTGGCCAAGCGAAGAATTGGACGGCACAAGGCACGGCGACATGCGCTGTTCAAGGCCGCGCCCAGTCATCTGCGCCACGCCCAGAAGTTTGATACGGAAATCCATGTCGGCGGCGGCGTCAATGTCTTCAAGGGTGATCGCTTGGATACCTTCGAGTTCAATAGCGCCAAAATCGACCTGTGTACCAAAGGCGACCGAGGCTAGCAGCGCCAGCTTATGGCCTGCATCAATGCCCCCGACATCAAGATTTGGATCGGCTTCGAGGTAGCCGAGTTTATCGGCTTCAGCGAACAGCGCATTGTAGCCTTGGCGTGTCGCCTGCATTTGGGTCAGGATGTAATTGCACGTGCCGTTCATTACACCCATGACGCGGGTGATCTCGTTTCCAGCAAGCGCTTCGGTCAGGGTTTTCATCACGGGAATACCGCCCGCTACGGCGGCCTCATAGCGAATGACGCAGCCTGCAGCTTCGGCAGCGAGCGCCAGTTCATGGCCGTGCAGCGCGAGCATGGCTTTGTTGGCTGTTACCACATCTTTTCCAGCTTTGATCGCGGCCTCTGTGGCGTCTTTGGCAGGGCCAGCGTCGCCGCCCATCAATTCCACGAACACATCAACGTCGTCGCGCATTGCCAGCGCAACAGGATCGTCTTCCCATGCATAATCCGACAGTGACACGCCGCGATCTTTGTCTTTGCTGCGTGCGGACACGGCAGAAATGACGACTTTGCGCCCTGTGCGGGCCTCAATAAGGGTCGCCTGTTGGCGGATGATGCGCACAACACCCACACCAACAGTTCCGAGGCCAGCGATGCCGAGACGAAGCGGAGTGGTCATGAGGTGCGTCCTTATTTGCGATTTTGGTGGTGTTAGCGCGTTGGCAGGTGGACTTCAACGTAGGGCTTTGCGGGACCCCTATTGCGCGCGCTCCTGAACGCCGCGCAGCATACGGGCGCGGGCGCTGGAGGGAATAACCGGACCGCGCAAGCGGGACGCGCGTGCGCGCAGGTTGGCGATGCGGGCACTGATTGCGGCCTCGACCAACGTGCTTGCGCTGCCATCCACGTTGGCCTGTTGGATCAGGGACGCAATCGGGACCAGATCGGGGAAGGGCGCATTGGCTTGCGCGGGCGACACAGTGCCATCCAACGCCGGAAATTCCGCGCAGGCGGATAGGGCAATGATCAGGGGCGAAATGGCAAGGATGAGGCGCATATCAGGGGTCCAGTAAGGTCGCGCAAAGCATAGATGTGCGCGCCATTGTCGGCAAGGCGGCGCGCGCAGGGCTTTTCAAATGAACGAATGTTCAGTTAAATGGCCGCATGGCGACGACTTGGGGATTAGATGGCACGCAAAACGGGATCACACGGCGATATCACTGGACCAAAGGTTCATGCCGCAGCCTTGCGTTTGATTGCGCGCCATGGGTTCGCGGCGGTGTCGATGCGCCAGATCGCGCATGAGGTCGGCGTGCAAGCGGGGGCGTTGTATCGCTATACGCCTGACAAACAGACCCTTTTGTTTGATCTGATGCGCGGGCACATGGACGCGCTGTTGGCGGCGCGTGCGGCGGCGGCGGGCGGCGTTGCGGTGTTTGATACGCCGCTCATAAGGCTTGATGAATTTGTGCGGTTTCACATCCGGTTTCATCTGGAACGTCCAGATGCGGTCTTCGTGTCCTATATGGAGTTGCGCAATCTAACGCCTGAAAACTTCGCCGCGCTAGAGGCTCTGCGCCGTGACTATGAAGACCAGCTTGAAGTCATATTGCAGAGCGGTGTTGCTGCGGGGGAGTTCGGTTTGACGGACACAAAGATTACGACACTGGCGATTATCGCCATGTTGACTGGACTAACCACATGGTATCGCGAAGACGGGCGTTTGCCGCTGACGCAGATCGAGCGGATTTATACAGGTCTGGTGCGCGGTGCTGTCGGCGTAAGCTGACGGAGCGGCTGCGCCGCCCATGTTTCTTGTTAGGTGTGGCCCGCGTTGGCGTGAGGGTGGTTTAGCAGCGAGTTAACGGGCGTCTTGTGGCTGACTTCGGCCTCCGGCGGGGATATTTTAAAAGCAAAGACATGGGATGTCGTGAATAGGCCAGACGCGTCGCATCTATTTTTGGAGGTTTTGAAAAACGGAAGGGATTTCTATGAAGGTTGGATTTGTTGGCTTGGGGTCTGTAGGCGGAAAGCTTGCCGGATCGGTTCTGCGCAATGGGTTTGAATTGGCCGTGCATGACTTGGACGCGGACCTCGTTGCGGGATTTGTCGCGCGCGGTGCTGAGGATGGCGGATCGCCCGCCGCCCTGATGGCGTCGTGTGATGTTGTGATAACGTGCCTGCCGTCACCGCAAGCCTGTGCGGTTGTTGTTGAGGCGATGTTGCCGAGCGTGACGCAAGGCAAGATTTGGCTAGAGATGTCGACCACGGATGCGAGTGAGGTCCAGCGGCTTGGCGCGGCGGTGCAACAGCGCGGAGGCTTTGCGGTGGATTGTCCGGTGTCGGGCGGCTGCCACCGTGCCGCCACAGGCAATATTTCAATCTTTGCAGGGTGCGATCGCGCCACGTTCGACACCGTCCTGCCATTGCTGACCACTTTGGGTCGGCGGGTTTTGCACACAGGCGATCTGGGGTCGGCCAGCACGCTGAAGGTCATGACGAATTATCTGGCCACAGCGAATCTGCTGTCGGTCTGCGAAGCTATGGTGACGATGAAAGCCGCTGGGCTGGACATGGCCACGACCTATGAGGCGATCAAGATTTCATCGGGCACGTCGTTTGTACATGAGACCGAGAGTCAGGTTATTTTGAACGGCAGTCGCGATATCGGGTTTTCGATGGGCCTTGTGAAAAAGGACATTGGCCTGTTCCAGAACATCGCTGATGCCCATGATGTGCCGCTTGAAATCAGCCCGATGATGGTGAAAATATTTGAAGATGGCATTGCGCGCTATGGCTTTGATGCGCAATCAGACGACATCATCAAACGGCTGGAAGAAGCCACTGGGCTGGACATCACCGCCCCCGGATTTCCAGCTGAAATGGTCGACGATGAGCCCGAGGAGAGTGGCTATGAGGTGACGCCGCCACGCTAGGCGCTTTCCTTGGCGGCTGCGCTTGGCTAGAGGGGGGCAACCAGCAGGGGGATCGACATGTTGAATGATGAGGCCAATGAGAGTGCGGATGATGATGTCATTGCGACGCTACAGGCGTCTGGACTGCGTCGAATATTCGCCTATGGCGCCGTATTCATACTGGGCGCGATGTTGATATTGTTGGCATTTGTTCAGCCACCTGCGTTTGGCTGGCAGGTATTTTTGGTCCTGCTGGGAGCGGGCGCGTTAGTCATCGCCGAGAGGCTGCGCCGCGCCACTTTATTGGGACTGGTTTTGACGCAGCGAGATTTGCGCGACACCGCAGGGCAACTTCTGACAACCTTTGACAACATCAAATCAGTGGATCGGGGTGCGTTTGCGTTCAAGCCGTCCAACGGGTTCGTCCTGCGTCTGCACAATAGCCAGCCTCGCGTCTGGGCGCCAGGGTTATGGTGGCGATTTTCAACGAGGATTGGTGTCGGTGGTGTTACGGCGGCTGGTCCGGCCAAATACATGGCCGAACAGATTGCATTGCGGCTTGCGACCTAACGATAAAATTTAGCTATCAAGTGGGCAAATCCGATCCTCAAAGGTGTCGGTGTGGCTGTAGCAAATACCATTGGGCGCCGAACGTGGACGGGTGAAAATCGTATTTTCAAACGAGAACCCATCGATGCCGATGCTAAAGTTCGGCTCATAATTGACCCATGTTTGCACCACGATCAGCGTTTCGCCGTCGGGCATCACCGGCACTTCGTCATTGGTGACCATGGTGCCCAAACTGGAGTTGTTGAGATTGCCCGCGCCGCCCTTATTGCGGGACCATACGACCGTATAGTCATCTTCATCAGCGTCATACTGGATCAGTGTCACACGCAGTTTGGTCAGCGCTTCGGCGTTCGTCAGAAAACGATGCATGCGCCATGAATTGATCAAAAACTCATTGGTGATCGGATCTGTTTCACGGCTGAGCGCGTCGGAGATTGTGTAAGCCGCTTTCAGATTGATCGACTGATTTCGAAAGGCGTCAAAGAACACGAAGGTTGCCAAAACTGATGCGAACAGGGTTGGAAACATAATGATCGCTTCGACGACCACTGTGCCTTCTTCCTCACGTCTGAACCGACGAACGATTGATTGAATGCGTTTTAACATATCAAGAAGGCTCCATTACGAAGGCGGTTGTGGACACAAGGCGGTAGTAGCCGTTGTCCATCCGCGACAAGAAATAACCCAACCCGAATTCAGGCAGCATGGGAACAAATTTGCCGCAGGCACGAACGATCATCATTTCATTGGCAACACCGCTTTCAAAGTTTCGCGCTGGCTGGAACGGATTGTCGATGTCTGTGCATGACGCGTGACGTGGAATGGAATTGTCGGAATTTGCCCCGGAGTGGCGCAGATCAATCGGGCGGAGTTCCAGACGTAGGGTCGTCATGCAGTCGGGAAGAATGGCGGCGGCGTTACAGATCATTGTTCTGAACTGTTGCTCGGTGACGGGCGTACCAGTGTTCAAGCGCACTTCGCGCACAGCCATATCAATACCGCGTTCCATCATAACGTGGCGGGTCATCAGCAGGCCGAGTTCGAAACCGGAGACAGGCAGAATGATAAACGGCAGGAAGACCAAGGTGAATTCCACCGTCGGGCTGCCGTCTTCGTTCCTGCGAAAAAGCCGCAAGAACCGCGCCAGTGTTTTGATCGCGAATGTCATGCCACCGCTCCTTATTGCGTTAGCTTCAGGGCGCGAATGTCGGAGGCAATCGCGGAGAATGCAGCGGTGATGTCGGTTCCGTCCACGTCAAAGAAGTGGCTCGGTGAGCTGGCGCAGTCGAGCAGAGCGGTCTGACCACCAGAAGGGGCTTCGAACGCAACGGTGTAGATCACGACGCCCTCGGCACGGGCAGCCGCGCAAATGTTAGACAAGCGCGTGTCAGCTTCTGTGCCATCCACAACACTTTGGTCGAGGGAATAGTCAGGCTGTACGTAGTTGGCATAATCGAGGTTGCTGGTATCCCAAGGGATTTTTCCGGCCTGATAGGCAGGATACAGATAATAGTAGTTCACATTTCTGTAGCTGAACGTTGCAAACAGTTCCTGCCAGGACGCCTGACGCACGTTGTTGGCGTAGGTTGGACCCTGACCAGCCGGGGCAGGTCCGGTTGGACCGCTGTTGCGTGCATTCACATATTCGGTCTGGGACGAATACCCCAACGGATAGTCGCGGGTACGGTTGGCCGTGTCATTGCTGGAATAGCCATCGCCGTCGTCAAAATAGCTCCAGAAGAACTGGTCGTCTGTGTAGTTGTTTGGCGTGCTGAGACCATGGGTCTGTACAGACGTTTGATCCAGGTTCGAGCCTGACACCAGGTCATTGGCGTTGTTCAGATTGGCCCAGACAAATGACAGGTTATTCTTATAGTGGTCATAAAGATCCCACTGTTGGGTGTTTTCACCATCTGTCATCAATACCAGAACTTTGAGAACGTCGGACTGGGTGAACTGTTCGGGGCGACCCGCCGCGACGGATGGTACACCAGAGCCGGACGCACCGGCGAGGCTGGTAATAAGAGACTCTGTGCTGGGATCAAGCAAAGCCACGCCCCACTTTACGCCCATATCAATGGCGGTGTTGCCATAGGCATGCAGGTCATTGATCGCGTCGTGCAGATCGCTTTCACTGGTGGTGTGCGGAATGATCGCATTTTGATCGCCGGTAAAACACCATGTGACGTCTGGGTTGATTGGCGTGTCATTGCTGCCGCCATATGAGTAGTGCGACACATGATCATACGAGGACCCAAGGTTAAGGGCCGTCGTCGTGAAGACGGAGTCGTCAAACATCGGACAAGTCGAAAAGTTATGTGTCCGGTTTATGTTGAGGTAGGGCGAAATGACGGTGCCAGGGTTTACCACAGCACTGTACGGGATCATCGAGATCGTGATCAAACCTTGTGGCGCATTGGTGTTGTTGGCCAGAACAGCTGACACAAATTCACGGGCTGCGGGTCGCAGGTTGGTCATTCGGTTGTTGCTGTTCATCGAACTCGACACGTCAAGAACAAGAGAGACTTCGACGTCGGTCACGCGTTCTTCAGCAGTGGAAGACCCGCTCACATTGAGGACGGTCATTCCAGGCGAAAACGGGCTCGTAAAGATACGTGGCAAGTCGTAGAAAAATAATGGCATCGGGGCGGACGCTTGGGCTGTGACCACGCGATAATTGATGCCTTGGGACACGGAGGGTTCGCCTTGCAAAAAGTGCAACATGCCCGCTTTATCAAGGTAGTCGCGCACAACGTCAGCGGGTGCCATGACTTGGTCAAGATCCGCGGCCGCAAGTGTGGCGCGATCAAGCGAACCCTGCAACTTCGCGCGCGTCGTTTCATATCGCATCAGATCAACGGCCATGCCGCCGAACCACAAAATCATGATCATCATCATCAGTGAAAATATAATAAGGGCACCGTCTTCGTCTTTACGAAAACGCTGAAAAATCCCCTTGGGGGACATACCTTCGGACCGATTTTTTTTCGACTTCAGATTCATTGTAACCTTCCCTGGCGGGCCTGCCATAAAACGCCCACACACAGATTTATCTATTTAATCAACCATCTTTAGATCATTGGCTGGTGGCAGAATTAGGGCGAATTGAGGCAGTATTTTGTTAACTAATGGCCAATTTGGGGACGGTTCATTGTGGTTGCGCGAATTGTTGCACAGATGGGAACAAACGGACCAATTAACGCGCGCCGCAGGCGGATCGCGCGGCCGCGTCAGGATGAGGGGGCAAATGTTCTTTAACTGCCCAACTATTAATCAATTAGATACGAAGGCGGCGAATCATGGTTAACTTCCTAGTAAGCTGCGCAGGGTAAGCGGAGCAGGGTTAAGCTGTGAAAGGGCCATCCATGAGCAATACAACCACAGGTTTACAAGAACCGTCCTTCCGCGAAAGCGTGGACATCATGTTCAACCGCGCTGTCGCCTTGATGGATCTTCCGCCTGGCCTTGAGGAGAAAATCCGCGTTTGTAACGCAACCTATACGGTGCGGTTTGGCGTTCGACTGCGGGGGAAGATAGAAACGTTCACGGGGTACCGCTCAGTGCATTCCGAACACATGGAACCGGTTAAGGGCGGTATTCGCTTCTCGCTCGGTGTGAATCAAAACGAGGTTGAGGCGCTGGCTGCGCTGATGACATATAAATGCGCGCTGGTTGAAACGCCGTTTGGCGGCTCCAAAGGCGGGCTTTGTATTGATCCACGGGCTTGGGACGACGATGAAATGGAGCGCATCACCCGTCGTTTCGCCTATGAGTTGATCAAGCGCGACCTGATCAATCCGAGCCAAAACGTGCCCGCCCCCGACATGGGCACCGGCGAACGGGAGATGGCGTGGATCGCGGACCAATACAAACGCATGAACACCACCGACATCAACGGGGCCGCCTGTGTCACCGGTAAACCTGCCCACGCTGGCGGGATCCAAGGCCGCGTTGAGGCGACGGGACGCGGTGTTCAGTATGCCTTGCAGGAATTCTTCCGCCATCCCGAAGACATCAAAATCGCAGGGCTGTCCGGCAAGCTGGATGGCAAACGGGTTGTTGTGCAGGGCCTTGGTAACGTGGGCTACCACGCGGCATCGTTCCTCAGCGCCGAAGATGGCTGCATTATCACCGGTATTATCGAACGTGACGGTGCACTGATCGATGAAAACGGTTTGGACGTGGAAGCCGTTCACGCGTGGATCGCCAAGCATGGTGGCGTCAAAGACTACCCGACGGGCACTTACGTCGAAAACGGCGCGTCTGTCCTGGAACAAGAGTGCGAAATCTTGATCCCGGCGGCCCTCGAAGGGGTCATCAACCTCGGCAATGCCGCCAGAATCAAAGCGCCACTTATCATCGAAGCTGCGAACGGTCCGGTCACGGCGGGCGCTGACGAAGTGCTGCGCGATAAAGGCACGGTGATCATCCCCGACATGTATGCCAATGCTGGCGGTGTGACGGTGTCCTATTTTGAATGGGTCAAAAACCTCAGCCATATCCGCTTTGGTCGCATGCAGCGCCGCCAAGAAGAATCGCGCCATGAATTGATCGTTGGCGAACTTCAGAAATTGTCAGAACATCTGGGCGATCAATGGTCGATGACGCCGGACTTCAAAACCAAGTATCTGCGCGGCGCGGGGGAACTGGAACTGGTTCGCTCTGGCCTCGATGATACGATGCGCACAGCCTATCAGGCGATGCGCGACATGTGGCACAGCCGTGATGACGTCCACGATCTGCGGACCGCAGCCTATTTGGTGTCAATCGGGCGGGTGGCGTCGAGCTATCAAGCCAAGGGGCTTTAACGCGGCACTAAGGTTAACGCGGCCACACCGTCAAATCCCGCCCCGATGTCCGACCAAGGGGCTGAACGCTCGTTTTCACGGTCCGTCTTAGCCGCAACGTTTCGACGGCCGCGTTAAAATAATCGGCATGCAAGAAACACGACCCATGTGATCAAAGGGATTGCAGACGCCGGGCGCTTGATTAATGTCGGATCAAGCGAGGGGACGTCATGGGTTATTCCGGTTTCAAAGTCATCAAAGAAGGCCTGTTCGGCCAAAAAGGGTGGAAACCCGTTTGGCGCACTCCAGAGCCAAAACCTGAATATGATGTGATCATTATCGGCGGCGGTGGGCATGGTCTGTCGACCGCCTACTACCTTGCCAAAGAGCATGGCATCACCAACGTTGCGGTGCTGGAAAAGGGATATCTTGGTGGCGGCAACATAGGGCGCAACACGACCATCGTGCGGGCGAATTATTTCCTGCCGGGCAATTCCGAATTCTATTCCCATTCGCTGAAATTATGGGAAGGGATGGAACAAGACCTGAATTATAACACGATGATGTCCCAGCGCGGCGTGCTGAACTTGTTTCACAGCGACGGTCAACGTGATGCCTTCGTGCGGCGCGGCAATGCGATGCTAAATCAGGGCGACGACGCTGTCTTGCTATCGCCCGAGGGCGTGCGCGAACAGGTGCCGTTTATTGATTTTGAAAATACACGCTTCCCGATCTACGGCGGTTTGTTGCACAAGCGGGGCGGCACGGCGCGCCATGACGCGGTGGCGTGGGGATATGCGCGGGGTGCCGACCAGCGCGGTGTTGATTTAATCCAGAACTGCGAAGTCACCGGTATCGATATTCAAGGCGGTGTTGTCAAAGGCGTGCAAACCAGCCGTGGCCCGATCCGCGCCAAAAAGGTCGCGATTGTCGTGGCGGGGCGGTCCAGTCAGGTCGCGCAAATGGCGGGCATGCGCCTGCCGATCGAAAGCCACGTTTTGCAGGCATTCGTGTCTGAGGGGGTGAAACCTGTCCTCAACAACGTCGTCAGCTTTGGCATGGGCCACTTTTATATCAGCCAGTCCGACAAGGGTGGCTTGGTCTTTGGCGGCGATCTGGATTTCTATGCGTCCTACGCTGCGCGGGGCAATCTGCCGATGGCCGAACACGTCATGGATGCAGCGATGACGTTGATGCCCGCAATCGGTAAGGCGCGCGTGTTGCGCAGTTGGGGTGGGATCATGGATATGTCGCCAGATGGATCGCCGATCATCGACAAGACCGACACCGACGGGCTATTTCTGAACTGCGGCTGGTGTTACGGCGGCTTCAAAGCGGTGCCAGCATCGGGGTTCGCCTACGCGCATTTGATTGCCAAAGACACGCCATACAAAACAGCCGCTAAATTCCGCCTTGACCGGTTCGCAACGGGCCAAGGTTTGCTCGACGAAGAGGGCACTGGCTCTCAACACAACCTACATTAGGAAACGCAAATGCGCCTGCCTTGCCCCTTGTGCGGAGACCGTGATCGCCGCGAATTTTACTACCAAGGTCATGCTGTGATGTTGGAAAGACCGCTGCGCGATGCGGGGGCAAACGCGTGGGACGACTATTTGCACAACCGCGACAACCCTGCTGGCGAGACGCGCGATTTATGGCATCACGAAGCGGGGTGTGGTGCATGGATCGTCGTCACGCGCAACACCGTGACACATGAGGTTTTGGGCGCAATTTTGGCTGAAAATGCCAAGAAAACTGGAGCCCAAGCATGAGGATCGCAGGCAGAGGGTTCAACCGCAGCGCACGCGCGGTCACATTCACCTTCGACGGTCAATCCTACACGGGCCGCGCGGGCGATACCCTTGCGGCGGCACTGCTGGCAAACGATGTCCGCCATGTTGCGCGTTCGTTCAAATACCATCGCCCGCGCGGTGTGCTGACCGCTGGCTCCGAAGAACCCAACGCGCTGGTCACAGTGGGCGTTGGACCCAAACAAGACCCCAACATCCGCGCCACGACATTGGAGATTTACGACGGCCTTGCCGCGCGGTCCCAAAACGCGTGGCCGTCGCTGAAACACGATGCAATGGCGATCAATGACCTGTTGTCGCCGTTTCTAAGTGCCGGATTTTACTATAAAACCTTCATGTGGCCCAAGTCGTTTTGGGAAAAGCTGTACGAGCCTGTTATTCGCCACGCCGCTGGCCTTGGTGCGTTGTCAGGTGAGACAAACCAAGACACCTACGAAAAAGCATTTGCCCATTGCGACGTGCTGATCATCGGGGCCGGACCCGCAGGGATCATGGCCGCATTGACCGCTGCAAGGGCCGGTGCAGATGTGATCTTGGCCGACGAAGGTACGGCCTTTGGCGGACGTTTGTTGTGCGAAACCTATGACGTGAATGGCCGAGCAGGCGAAGAATGGGCGGCGCAACAACTGGCCAGGCTTTCGGACATGGAAAACGTGCGCATCATGACACGCACAACCGTGACGGGGGCCTACGACCAAGGCACGTTTGCCGCATTGGAAACCGTTGGTTCGCGCAACCCGCACGCGCCGAAAGAGTGCTTTTGGCGCATCGTCGCAAAGCGGTCGATCTTGTGTGCAGGTGCGCTTGAACGTCCCATCGCCTTTCCGAACAACGACCGCCCTGGCATCATGCTGGCCTCTGCAGTGCGCAGCTATCTCAATCGCTTTGGCGTCGCCCCGGGCGAAGCCGTGACGATATTTGCCAACAACGACGATGCCCACAGGACCGCACTAGATCTGATCGACGCAGGCGTGACCGTGGCGTGTGTGATCGACAGCCGCACGGATGCAGTGGCCTTGGGCGACTACCGACTGGTTGCGGGTGGGCAAGTTATTGCAACCAAAGGACGCCACGGGCTGACCAGCATCACCGTGCGTGACGCCAATGGCACCCACGATATCCAAACCGATTGCTTGGCGATGTCAGGCGGCTGGAACCCGACGGTGCATTTGACATGCCACATGAACGCGCGGCCTACGTGGTCTGACGACATTCTGAGTTTTGTGCCAACAGACGGGTCGATCCCGAATATGTTGGTGGCGGGGGCCGCGCGCGGCGTCTTTTCGACGCTGGGGTGTTTGGCGGACGGGATCGCGGTGGCACAGGATACGATCCGCGAACTAGGTCTGACTGCGCCACAGATTGACACACCGACCGCCGAAGACAGCGCATATCGGATTGAACCACTATGGCAGGTCGATGGCAAAGGGCGCAAATGGCTCGATTTTCAGAATGATGTGCATGTGAAAGACATCGCGTTGGCCGTGCAGGAAAATTTCCGCAGTGTTGAGCATATGAAACGCTACACGACGCAGGGCATGGCGACCGATCAGGGCAAGAATTCCAACGTCGTCGCCCTCGCGGTGCTGGCGGACGCGACAGGGCGCGGCATTCCCGAAACCGGCACAACCACCTTTCGCCCGCCATATGTGCCCGTCGCGATTGCCGCCATGGGCGCGGGGTCGCAGGGGCACGGGTTTGCGCCTGAACGCCACACGACGTCCCATAAGGCAACGCTGGATCGTGGCGCGCCGATGATGGAAGCGGGGCTGTGGTATCGCCCCAGTTATTTCCCGAAACCGCATGAAACCACATGGCTTGAGGCCTGCAATCGCGAGGTGGCGATGGTGCGCAATCACGTCGGCATCTGTGATGTGAGCACGCTGGGAAAAATTGATATTGCGGGACCGGACGCCGCCGCATTCCTTGATTTTGTCTACTGCAACACGTTCTCGACGTTGAAAGAAAACCGCGTGCGCTATGGGCTGATGCTGCGCGAAGACGGGCATGTGATGGACGATGGCACAACCGCGCGGCTTGGTGCGAACCACTACGTAATGACCACAACGACAGCGGCTGCAGGGCAGGTGATGAAGCATCTTGATTGGGTGTCTCAGGCGTTGCGCCCCGATCTTGATGTGCGCGTGGCCTCTGTCACCGAACAATGGGCGCAATTCGCCGTTGCGGGGCCAAAGGCGCGTGATCTTTTGAATTCCGTTTTGGACAGACCAATCGATGATGAAAACTGGCCGTTCATGTCGTGCGGATCTGTCGACATAGCGGGTGTGCAGGGCCGGTTGTTCCGCATCTCGTTTTCGGGTGAACACGCCTATGAAATCGCGGTCCCGTCGCGCTACGGGGCGTCGTTGTTCCGCCTTCTGACAGCGCAGGCTGAAGCGATGGATGGCGGGCCATACGGGATGGAAGCGCTCAACGTGTTGCGGATCGAAAAGGGCTTTATCACCCACGGCGAAATCCATGGCCGCGTCACCGCAAGCGACATCGGTTTTGGTCGTATGGTGAGCCAGAAAAAAGACTGTATCGGCAATGCGATGTCGCAAAGACCGGGGTTGTTGGACCCGGAGCGCGAACAGCTTGTTGGGCTGAAACCTGTTGAAATTACAGGTAAATTAACCGCCGGCGCGCATCTGTTTGTCGACGGCGCAGATGCCGTAAGCGAAAATGATCAAGGCTACGTCACCTCGGTTTGTTATTCGCCAACTTTGGGACATGACCTCGCACAGGCGTTTCTTAAGGATGGCCCGAACAGGCATGGTGACCACATCCTACTGGTCGATCACTTGCGCGATGTTCAAACCCTGTGTGAGGTGTGCCATCCTGTCTTCTTTGATCCAACAGGGGGACTTGCACGTGGTTAAATTGATTGCCAAATCGCCCTGCGCTGGGCTGCTGCCCAAGACCATTGGCACGGTCACATTGACTGAAATCGACGCCGGTAGAATGACTTTGGTGGCCCCGTTTGCGGGTCAGAAAAAATCGGTGTCAGACGCGCTGAAATCTTCCATCGGTGTCGGATTTCCAGCCCCGAACCGGACGTCAGGCACGACGCCGCGCGCGGTTTGGTGCGGCAGGGGGCAGGCATTGATCATCGGCGCTGACTGTCCGGATCTGGAGGGTGCTGCCTGCGTTGATCACTCGGACGCATGGGCGATTGTGCAGATTGATGGCGCTGATGCCACGGCACTCCTTGCGCGCCTGACCCCGATTGATCTGCGCGCATCGACGTTCAAACGCGGCCACACTGCCCGCACGTTAATCGGGCACATGACAGGCGGTATCACGCGATTGGGCGTGCAATCGTTTGAGGTGATGGTGATGCGATCCATGGCGGCGACATTGATGCACGATCTGACGCAAGCGGCGCAAAATATTGCGGCGCGGGCAGATGTTGGCGATTGACAGGCGTACTGGCCAGTTATCGCTCGGACGTCACGGGGCTGATCCGTGACAAGACCGAACGCTGGGTGATTTGACCCATCGGCGTGCCATTCTCAGTCACCGTCAACGCGCCGAATTCGCACAAACTGTCGATGACATCTGACACTGGTGTTTCTGCGTCAACCTCATGTCCGCTTGATCCCCAATCGGCTTCGGGAATCATCACATCGCGTGCGCATAATACGCCAAGCGGGTTCATATGCGCCACAAAATCAGCGACATAGCCGTTCGCAGGGCTTGAGAATATTTCGCGCGGGGTGCCGGATTGCACAATGCGCCCGCCTTCCATAATGGCAATGCGATTGCCAATCTTGAACGCTTCGTCCAGATCATGACTGACGAAAATGATCGTGCGGTTCAGGCGTTGCTGCAGATCAAGCAGCTCGTCTTGCAGGCGCGTGCGGATCAGCGGATCAAGGGCGCTGAACGGTTCGTCCATCAACAAGATCGGCGCGTCAGTGACAAACGCACGCGCAAGGCCGACGCGCTGTTGCATGCCGCCCGACAGCTCCCCGACCAGCGCATTGGCGCGATCCGCCAGTCCAACCAGTTCCAATTGCTCGTCGACTTTGCGGCGGCGTTCCGCCTTCGTCATACCACCCAGTTCCAGACCCAGCCCGACGTTGTCGCGCACGGTGCGCCACGGCAGCAGACCAAACGCCTGAAACACCATCGACACACACTCGCGGCGCAGTTTGCGCAGTTCTGTTGCGGGCGCGGACCCGACTTCGCAGGCCCAGTCGCCATCATGGACCTGCACGGCGCCGCGCGCGACGGGGTTCAATCCGTTGACCGCACGCAAAAGCGTCGATTTGCCCGATCCTGACAGCCCCATCAGCACCAAAATTTCACCCTTGTTCACGTCAAGCGAGCAGTCATGCACGCCCAATATCTGCCCACAGGCGTTCTGGATTTCGGTGCGATCCATGCCTTGATCCATCAACGGCAGGGCGACTTCTGGATTATTCCCAAAGACGATAGACACGTTTTGGAATTCAACAGCTTTTGTCATTTCGGTCCGTTCATTTTTTTGGTCTGACATTATTTTGACCCCACCCGAAGCATTCGATCCAGCATGATGGCGACCACCACGATGACCAATCCGGATTCAAAGCCTTTGGCGGTGTCCACGGTGCCAAGCGCGCGAACGACCGGCACGCCCAATCCATCCGCGCCGACAAGTGCTGCGATGACAACCATCGATAAGGACAACATGATCGTTTGATTGAGGCCTGCCATGATCTGCGGCAGGGCTGATGGCAATTCTACCTTAAGCAGTTTTTGCCGCTTGGTCGCGCCAAATGCATCCGCCGCTTCGAGCAGCGGGAGCGGCGTAGACGAGATGCCAAGGTGTGTCAGGCGGATCGGCGCAGGCAGCACGAAGATCACCGTGGCGATCAATCCGGGCACCATGCCGATGCCAAAAAATACAATCGCTGGGATAAGATAGACGAACGTTGGTAGTGTTTGCATCAGGTCCAGAACCGGCCGCATCCACGCATACAGACGTGGCCTGTGTGCAGCGGCGATGCCGATAGGAACCCCGATACCCATACAGACCACGCAGGCCGATAGGACCAATGTCAGGCTCTCTGTTGTTTCTTCCCAGTAGTCTTGGTTCAGGATGAACAGGAACCCGATTGCGATCATCAAACACGGTTTCCAGCTGCGTTGCATCGCCCATGTAAGCGCGACAAACGCGGCGATAACGATGAACGGATGTGGCGTTTGAAGCAGCCATAAGATGCCATCAATCAAGGACTCCATTGTGTCGGCCATGCCATCGAAAAACGCGCGACTGCGCGGTTCTAACCAATCAAAAGCGGCCTCTGCCGTGTCGCCGACGGGGATCTTGTTTTCGGTTAGCCAATCCATCGCATCATTCTCCTTAGTAGATATGGAAATGGGCGAGGCACTTGCCCCGCCCATTCACGTATCTTGGGTCTGATTATTCGCCCAGCGCCATTGTCACTGCGTCCGTTGCTGACGATCCATCAAGGTGCGTCACGCCATCAAGCCATCCGGTGACAACGTCCATGTTGGCTTGCATCCATGCGGTTGCTGCCTCATCTGGATCGGTGCCGTCATTCAGGATCGCACCCATGATTTCGTTTTCCATGGCGAGCGTGAATTCCAGATTTTGCAGCAACTTACCCACGTTCGGGCAGGTGTCGACATAACCGGCAGATGTGTTGGTGAACACGGTCGCGCCACCCAGATCGGGGCCGAACCAATCGTCGCCACCGCTCAGATACGTCATGTCGTAGTTGGCGTTCATCGGGTGGGGTTCCCAGCCGAGGAAGACAATCGGTTCGCCGCGATCGGACGCACGGCCAACTTGTGCCAGCATGCCTGCTTCTGAGGATTCGACCACTTCGATCGCGTCGCCATCAAGCCCGAATGCGCCAGATTCGATCATGTCGATGATCAAACGGTTGCCGTCGTTGCCAGCTTCGATGCCATAAATTTTGCCTTCAAGCGCCTCTGCGTTGGCAGCAAGCGCGTCAAATGACGTGATACCAAGTGCCGCACCCGCAGCGTTTGTCGCCAGCGTATATTTCGCGCCTTCAAGGTTTGCACGGACCGTATCAACGGTGCCTGCATCACGATAAGACGCAATGTCGCCTTCCATTGTGGGCATCCAGTTGCCAAGGAAAACGTCGATGTCACCTTCGGCCATGGATGTGTAAGTCACTGGCACGGAAAGAACTTTGATGTCCGTCTCATAGCCCAGTGCGCCCAGAACAACAGTCGTGGCGGCTGTTGTCGCGGTGATGTCCGTCCAGCCGACGTCAGAGAAAGTGACAAGGCTACAGTTCGCGTGGCCGTCAGCCGACGCCGCGCCAGCCGCACAAATGGCGAGGATTGAAAGGGTGGATTTCATAATAGTCTCCCAGGTTGGTTTTTTCTTGATTGACGAGTCAATAAAGAACGATTTAACTCACTTGGCAACAACTTTTGAGGATGTGATGCCAAAGCTTGGGATGGAGCCTATACGCCGCGCGGCTTTGGTTAAAGCCACCATTGACGTGATTGGTGCGCAGGGATCGTTGGATGTGACCGTTAGTCAGATCGCCAAACGTGCCGGCATGTCGTCGGCACTGGCGCACCACTATTTTGGCGGTAAAAATCAAATCTTTCTCGCAGCGATGCGGCAAATTCTGCGTGATTTTGCTGTTGAAGTTCGTGAAAAACTGCATGCGGCCCATACCCCGCGTGCCCGCGCTGAAGCGCTGATCGCCGCGTCTTTCGCGCCGTCGTGTTTCGCGCCCGCGACCGTCAGCGCATGGATGACGCTGTACGCGCAGGCCACGACGCAGCCTGAAATGCATCGACTGTTGTTGCTGTATCAGCGGCGGTTGCAGTC